>NZ_JBEZNQ010000034.1:0-91022 GCF_040653315.1 Streptomyces sp. NPDC047981
GCCTGGCGCTCGCGGTGCCTGGCGCCCCACGTACTCCGCCGCCCCCGCCGCCCCCGGTGCCCGGCGCCCCACGCCCGCCCGCGCGCCCCGGCCTCAGCGGCGCGGGAGTCCCAGCGGGTTGCCGTCGCGCAGCTCCGGCGGCAGCAGGTGCTGCGGGGTCGACTGGTACGTGACCGGGCGCAGCCAGCGCTCGATCGCGGTGGCGCCGACCGACGTGGAGGTGGAGGTGGTGGCCGGGTAGGGCCCGCCGTGGTGCTGGGCCGCCGAGACGGCGACGCCCGTAGGCCAGCCGTTGACGAGCACGCGGCCCGCCAGCGGGGTCAGCTCGGCGAGCAGGGAGGCGGCCTCCGGGTCCTCCTCGGCCATCTGGAGGGTGGCCGTGAGGTTGCCGGGGAGCAGGCCGAGGACCGCGGTGACCTCGGCCCGGGAGGCGTAGCGGACGACCAGGGTCACGGGGCCGAAGTACTCGCTCACGAACGCCTCGTGGTAACCCTCGCGGTGGCGGTCGAGCAGGAGTCCGGCGTCGAAGGTCACGAAGCCCGCCTGGACGGTGGACTGGCTGGCCGGTCCGGGGTGGACGGGCGCGGTGACCCCCTCGGAGGAGGCGAGCTCGTAGGTCCCGGTGAGGAAGGTGCCGCGGATCCGCCGGTCGAGCATCACCCCGGGCTCGGCCGCGCCGATGGCGTCCGTGAGTGCGGCCACGAAGCGGTCGCCCGCCTCGCCGGCCGGCGCCAGGACGAAGCCGGGCTTGGTGCAGAACTGTCCCTGGCCCAGGGTCACGGAGGCGGCGAGTCCGGTCCCGATCTCCGCGGCCCGCTCCTCGGCGGCGGCCTCGGTGATCACGACCGGGTTGAGGGAGCCCAGCTCGCCGTGGAAGGGGATGGGCACGGGCCGGGCGGCGGCCGCGTCGAAGAGCGCCCGGCCGCCCCGGACCGAGCCGGTGAAACCGGCCGCCGCGACCAGCGGGTGCCGGACCAGCGCGACGCCCGCGTCGAAGCCGTGGAGCAGGCCGACGACGTCCTCGGGCAGCCCGACCTTGGCGGCGGCCCGGCGGAGCAGGGACGCGCAGAGTTCCGAGGTGGCGGGGTGGTCGGGGTGGGCCTTGACGACGACCGGGCAGCCCGCGGCGAGGGCACTGGCGGTGTCGCCGCCAGGGACGGAGAAGGCGAGCGGGAAGTTGCTGGCGGCGTAGACGGCGACGACGCCGAGCGGGATCTTCCACCGGCGCAGGTCGGGCCGGGGCGGGGTGGCCGTGGGGTCGGGCAGGTCGATCCGTACGTCGAGGAAGGAGCCCTCGTCGACGACGTCCGCGAAGGCCCGCAACTGGGCGGTGGTGCGCGCGAGTTCGCCGGTCAGACGGACGGGGCCGAGCGCCGTCTCGGCGTCGGCGGTCTCGACGACCTCCGGCCGGGCCTCGTCCAGGAGGTCGGCGGCGGTGCGGAGCAGGGCGGCCCGTACCGCGCGGTCGGCGAGGGCCTCGCGGGCGGCGGACGCGGCGGTGACGGTCCGGTCCACGTCCCCGTCCGTGGCCTCCACCGCAACCTGTTCCCGCGGCTTCCCCGTCCGGGGGTCCACACTCCACACTGGTTCAGCTGTCACGGCCCTGCCCCTCTTCACGCGACACCCCGTTCGGTATTCTGAACAGGGTTCCAGTAGATGAATCTGGACTCTATTGACGGGTGTGCCGACTCCACAAGAGGCACCAGGAAGAGGGGTGAGGGCGATGTCGACAGCAGACACGGGTGGGGCCCAGGTCAAGTCCGCGGTGCGCACGGTGGAGTTGCTCGAGTATTTCGCGGGGCGCCCCGGAATGCACTCCCTGGCCGCCGTCCAGGAGGCCGTCGGATACCCCAAGTCCAGCCTGTACATGCTGCTGCGCACGCTGGTCGAGCTGGGCTGGGTGGAGACGGACGCGACGGGCACGCGGTACGGCATCGGGGTCCGGGCCCTGCTGGTCGGCACCTCGTACATCGACGGCGACGAGGTGGTGGCCGCCGCCCGGCCCACCCTCGACCGCCTCTCCGACGACACGACGGAGACCATCCACCTCGCGCGGCTCGACGGCACCAACGTGGTCTATCTGGCGACCCGTCAGTCCCAGCACTACCTGCGGCCGTTCACCCGTGTCGGACGCCGGCTTCCGGCCCACTCGACGTCCCTGGGCAAGGCCCTGCTCGCCACCCACAGCGACGAGCAGGTCCGCAAGATGCTCCCGGAGACGCTGCCGGCGCTCACCGAGCACACGATCACCGACCGCGAGAAGCTCATCGAGGAGCTGCACCTCATCCGCGAGCAGGGCTACGCGGTGGACCGCGAGGAGAACACCCTCGGGCTGCGCTGCTTCGGCATCGCGATCCCCTACCGCACCCCGGCGCGCGACGCGATCAGCTGCTCGGTGCCGGTGGCCCGGCTGACCCCGGGCCATGAGCAGATGATCAAGGACACCCTCTTCGACGCGCGCGACCGCCTGACCCTGGCGACGCGCCGCCTCTGAGGCACCGCCGGGCGGCCGGGCCTCCGACCGGGCCCGACTCGGCGGGAGGAGGGCCTCTCCCCCGCACGGCGGAGGCGGTTCGTCTGCGGGCAGGACGTGCGGGGAGGGGGCCGGGCGGGAGCGTGGAGCCATGACGCAGACCGCTCCCCACCTCCCCGCCCCGAAGCCGACCCGCCGTCCGGACACCGCCCGCCGGATCCTCCGCGCCCTCGCCGGTGTCGCGTGCCTCCCGTACATCTCACTGAAGATCGCCTGGGTGGCGGGCAGTGAGATCGGCATCCCGGCCGGGAGCGTGCTCCTGGAGCACCGGACCCTGCTCATCGTCGCCAACTCGGTCTCCGTGGTGATGGACGCCGTGGTGGCCGTTCTCGCCCTGCTGCTCACCCGGCCCTGGGGCCTCAGAGTGCGTGCCTGGCTGCTCGCGTTCCCGCTGTGGGCGGCGACCGGCCTGCTCGCCCCGATCATGATCGGCTTCCCCGCACAGCTCGCCGTCTCCCTCTTCGCCGGACCGCCGGAGCCCGTCGCCGGCGGCGAACCCTTCCTCGACGACTGGGTGTTCGGGGTCGTCTACGGCGGCTTCATCGTCCAGGGACTCGCGCTCGGCACTCTCTTCGTCCTCTACGTGAGGGACCGCTGGTCGCACCTGTGGCGCGGCACTCTGGGCGATCTGCCCGCCCGGCTCTGCGGCACCGGCACCCGTGTCACGGCCGTCGTCGCCTCGCTGCTCGCCGTGGCCCCCGCCGCCGTCCGTCTGATGTGGGCCCTCGGCTCGACGCACGGCCTCTCTCCGGCCCAGATCGCCCGGCGCACGGACGACTTCTACGTCCTGGAGTGGATGCGCGCGGCCTTCGTCGCCGTCGCCGTGGTCGCCGTGCTGCTCCTCGTCCTCCAGCGGGCCGGGTCGTGGTCGGTCCGCACCGTTCTGGCCCTGGCCTGGGTCGGTTCGGGCGCAGTGGGGTGCTGGGGCGCGTACATGACGCTGGTGACGTTCATGCCGGACACCGATCCCGACAAGACGTTCACCGGACTGGCGCAGCTGACCTACGCTGGCGAAATGATCACGGGGTTCCTGCTGGCCGGCTGCCTTGCCCTCTTCCTGCGCCGTCGGAGCGCGGGCGCGTGAGAGGGCGCGGCAAGGGGCCGCTGATACCGCTCCTGGGCCGGCGTGCCCGGCTCCGCTGGGTCCATCTGATCCTGGGCGGCGCCCTGTTCATGCCGTACTGGCTGGTCGGCACCGTGGTCATGGGGTTGGTCGCCGAGGACGGCGGCTCGCTGTTCGGGGCGAGTCTCTCCGCGCAGTTCGGGGCGTACGCGGTCGGCCTGCCGCTCGCCGCGGTCACGGCGCTCTTCCCGCTGACCCGGCCGATGTCGGTGGCGGCCGTACGGGCGCTCTGCGGAATCGCGGACGACCCGCTCGCGGGCGACCGGCTCGCGGACGGACCCGCCCGCGGACGGAGCGCGAAGGCGCGCACGGCCGGCTGGTTCACGCTCCACCTCGGCGTCGGCGCGCTGATCAGCGGGGCGACGCTGGCCCTGCCGCCGTTCGCGGTCACGGTGATGGCCCTGCCGTTCTCCCCGTCGCTCCAGGAGTCGGCGGGGGCCGCGCACTGGGGCCTGCACCGGCCGTGGCTCCAGTGGGCCGGGCTGCCCGCCGGACTGCTGATGCTGCTCGCGCTCACCGCCGCCGCGGCCGCCTCGGGGGCCCTGCTCGCGCGCCAGGCGCCCCGGCTGCTCGGCCCGGGTCCGGCGGACCGCCTCGCGGCGGCCGAGCGGCGCGCCGCCGAGCTGGCCGTGCGCAACCGGCTCGCCCGCGAACTGCACGACTCCGTCGGCCACGCGCTGAGCGCGGTGACGCTCCAGGCGAGCGCGGCGCGCCGGGTCCTGGACACCGACGTGGAGTTCGTACGGGAGGCGTTGGCGGCGATCGAGGAGACGACCCGGCGCACGGTCGGCGAACTCGACTCGGTCCTCGGCCTGTTGCGCGACGGCGAGGACGACGGCGAGCTGCCCGCGCCCCGGCTCGACGCGCTGGACGCGCTGGCCCGGGGCGCGGGCCGGCACGTGGAGCTGACGGTGACCGGCCCCCTGGACCGGGTGCCGGACGCGGTGTCGAGGGAGGCGTACCGGATCGTGCAGGAGGGGCTGACGAACGCGGCCCGGCACGCGGGCGGGGCGCGCGTGACGGCACGGATCGCCCTGGACGACGACGAGTTGGAGATCACGATGGAGAACCCCCTGCCCGACCGCGCCCCGGTGACCCGCCCGGGCGGCGGCCGGGGCCTGCGCGGTGTCGGCGAACGCGCCCGCCTGCTCGGCGGCACGTCCGAGGCGGGCCCGCTGGACGCGGTCTGGCGCCTCACGGTGCGGCTGCCGCTCGGCCCGGCGCGGGCGGGCGGTGGCCGGTGATCCGGGTGGTGCTCGCGGACGACGAGCGGATGGTGCGGACCGCCCTGCGGGTGATCCTGGACGCGGAGCCGGATCTCGAGGTGGTCGGCGAGGCGTCGACCGGGGCCGAGGCCGTCTCGGTCGTGCGCGAGACGCGGCCCGACGTGGTCCTGATGGATGTGCGGATGCCGGAGATCGACGGGATCCGGGCGACCGAGCAGATCCTGGCGGAGGCGGCGCGGGCAGCCGGGACAGCGGGGACAGCGGCGCCGACGGCGGACACGGCGGCGGGGACAGCGGCGCAGGCGGGGGCAGCGGCGCCGGCGGCGGAACCGCCGCGGATCGTGGTCGTGACCACCTTCGAGAACGACGCCTACGTCTACGACGCGCTCCGGGTGGGCGCGGCCGGCTTCCTGCTCAAGCGGGCCGGCGCGGAGGAGCTGGTCGACGCGGTCCGGCTGGTCGCCCGCAGCGACTCGCTGCTCTACCCGGCGGCGGTGCGGAGCCTGGCCGCCGAGCACGCCCGCCGCAGGCCGCCGGCGGCGCCGCCCTGGGTGGCCCGGCTGACGGAGCGGGAGGCGGAGGTGCTGCGGCTGGTGGCGACGGGGCTGACCAACGCGGAGATCGCCGGGCGCATCGGCGTGGGTCCCGCGACCGTGAAGACCCATGTGGCGGCGGTACTGGCGAAGACCGGCGCGCGGGACCGCACCCAGGCGGTGATCCTGGCGTACGAGTCGGGCTTCGTCGGCACGCGCTGAGGCGGCGGGGTGGCGTGGATCACGTCCTCCCCCACCCCGCATGAACGTTTCCTGAGAAACCGGACACAGTCGGAACGGAATGCCTCCCTCCGCTCGTCCCGCATATGGGATGAACAAGACGATCAGGCGCGCCTCGGTCTTCTCGCTGCTCCTGGTGCTCGCCCTGCTGGGCCGGGCGACCTGGGTGCAGGCGTACGAAGGCAAGGCCCTCGCGGACGACAAGAAGAACCGGCGGAACGTGATCGCGCAGTACGCGCAGCCGCTCGGGAACATCGTCGTGGCCGGTTCTCCGGTCACGGGCTCGAAGAGGACGGAGGGTGGTGATCTCGCGTACAAGCGCGACCACACCGACGGCGAGCTCTACGCGGCCGTCACCGGCTACAGCTCACAGGCCTACGGCGCCACGCAGCTGGAGGGCATCTACTCCGATGTCCTGGACGGCACCGACACCCGGCTGAAGAACCCGCTCGACGCCCTCACCGGCAAGCAGCAGGAGCCCGGTGACGTGATCACGACGATCGACCCGGCCGTGCAGAAGGCCGCGTACCAGGCGCTGGGCAACAAGAAGGGCGCTGCCGTCGCCATCGACCCGAAGACCGGCCGGATCCTCGGGATGGTGTCCACCCCCTCGTACGACCCGTCCGCGATCGCCGGCCTCACCGACGGGTCCACCTGGAAGCAGCTGACCGAGGACAAGGACAAGCCGCTGGTCAACCGCGCGCTGCGGCAGCCGCTGCCGCCCGGTTCGACCTTCAAGCTGGTCGTCGCGGCGGCGGCGCTGGAGGACGGGCTCTACGGTTCCGTCGACACGGCGACGAAGAGCCCGAACCCGTACAAGCTCCCGGGCTCCACCCGCTACCTGGAGAACGAGAACCCCTCCGCGCCCTGCGAGAACGCCACGATCCGCACGGCGCTGCAGTACTCCTGCAACAACGTCTTCGCCAAGATCGCGGTCGACCTCGGCCAGGACAAGGTGAAGGCGATGGCGGAGAAGTTCGGCTTCAACGACAAGGAGCTGGACGTGCCCGTGCGCGCCTACCCGAGCGTGTATCCGTCCGGCATGGACAAGGCGCAGACGGCGCTGACCGGCATCGGCCAGTTCGATGTGACGGCGACCCCGCTCCAGATCGCCATGGTGTCCGCCGCCCTCGCCAACGACGGCCTCATGGCGGCGCCGCACATGGTCTCGCAGGTCGTGGACTCCGACGGGGACGCGCTCGAGACCTTCGAGGACGGGGACACGAAGCGGATCGTCTCGTCCTCGACGGCGGAGCAGCTGCGCAGCGCGATGGTGACGGTGGTCGAGAAGGGCACGGGCTCGAACGCGGCGATCTCCGGGGCCGAGGTCGGCGGCAAGACCGGTACGGCCCAGCACGGCGAGAACAACAGCAAGACGCCGTACGCCTGGTTCACCTCGTACGCCAAGGACGCGGACACCGGCAAGGAGGTCGCGGTGGCGGTGCTGATCGAGGACTCGGGCGCGGCGCGCTCGGAGGTCAGCGGCAACGGCCTGGCGGCCCCGGTGGCCCAGAAGATGATGAAGGCGGCGCTGAAGTAGCCTCGCGGGGCACACACTTGCGAGAAAGCGGAGGACCGCCGTGCGCCTGCCCCGTTCCCTGTCCGGATGGACCATGGCGGTCTTCGGGCTGCTGGCCTCGTCGATGGGGGTGGTGGGCCTGGTGTCCCCGGACACCATGCTCACCGCCATGGGCTTCGAGCCCATACCCGGCGGCGGGCGCGCGGAGGGGGACCACACCCTTGTCTTTCTCACCGCCTCCTCGATGGCGGCGCTCAATATGGGCGTGTACTACATCCTGGCGGCGTTCGCGGACTGGAAGGCCTTCTTCCGCTGGACGGTCCCGTTCCGGCTGCTGACCTGCGCCGTCTTCACCCTGGCGGTCGTCTCGGGCCGGGCACCGGCCGGCTTCCTCGGCGTGGGTCTCTGGGAGGGCGTCGGCGCACTGGCGACGGGGGCCGCGCTCCGCTACGAGAACCGGGCCCGGCAGGGTGCGGCGGCGTGAACGGCGACGCGCTCGCGGGCCTCGACGCCATCGACTGGGCCCCGCTCCGGCACGCCTACGGGTCGGCCGAGGACGTGCCCCTGATGCTGCGGGACCTGTACCGACCGGAGAAGGCCGCCCGGGCCTGTGACGACCTGCTGACCCACGTCCACCACCAGGGCGGCTGCGTGACGACCGCGGCGGCACCCGCACTGCCGTACGTGCTCCGGGCCGCGGCCGACCCGGCCGTGGCACCGGCGGTCCGTCAGGAACTCGTCGAGCTGGTCGGGTGCCTGGCCCACTCGGGGAACACCGCAGCGGCCCGTTTCGTCGACCCGGCCTGGCACGCCGCCTGGGACCTGGCGGTGACGGAACTCCTCACCCGGCTCGAAGCACCGGAGGCGGCGATCCGCCGGGCCGTGGCGGACGCCCTCGCGGAGGCCCGGCACCGGGCCGACGAGGTGCTCGCGGCGCTGCCGGCCCGGTGGGCCGTCGAGACGGACCCGGGCACGCGGCACCAACTCGTCGACTCCGTCGGCTCGTTGACGCCCTACGCCGACGAGCTGCGGCATGCGTCCCTCGACTGGCTGCGCGGTCTTGCGGACGGCGGCGAGCCGGCCGCCCGGCTGGCCGCCGTGCAGGCTCTGCACACCGCCCTGGAAGGAGCGGCGGACGCCGCGTACGCGCGGACCCTGTCCGAGGTGCTGCTGGGCAGCGATCCGGCCTGCTGGCAGCCTGACGCGGCACGTGTCGAGTTCACGGTGGCGCGTACGGTCCGCCTGCTCGGCGCCGACCCCGCGGAGCAGATCGCCGCCGTCCGGAGACTGCTGGCCCATCCGGACGCGGCCGTGCGCACCGGTGCGCTCAAAGCGGCGGCCGAAGCCATGAGCCGGCGGCGCTCCGCCGTACCCGCGCTGCTGCCTGCCGTCGCCCGTCTGCTGTCCGCCCCCGAGCCCGACCACCGCCTCTTCGCCGCTCGCGTCCTCGGCATGTGCGGTCACGCCGCACGCCCCTGGGCCGACGCACTCGCGGTCATGGTCACGGACGGGGGCGAGACCCACCTGCCCGCCCAGGACCACGCCGTCTGGGCGCTGTCCCGGCTCGGGGACGCCCGGTGCGTACCCCCGCTCGTGGAGCGTCTCGCAGGGGAGCGGCTGGGTTTCGCGGACCACGAGACGCACGCCGACGGCTGGTGGACGTACGGGCTGAGCCTGGTCGAGACCGCGGGCCCTCTCGCCGCCCACGCCGAGGTCCTGCTGCCGCCCCTGCGGTCCCGGCTCGCTGCCGCCCAGGCCCTCGGCGAGCGCCGCGCGCTCTGCCGGCTCCTGGAGCGCTGGGGCCCCGCGGCGGCACCCGCCGTCCCCGAACTGACGCGCCTTCTGGGCACCGACTGCGCCGTGTGGGCCCTGGACGCACTCGCCGCGATCGGCCCCGCCGCGGCGGAGGCCCTGCCCCGCGAGCGGCTGCGGGCCCTGGTCCCGCCCCCCTCCGAGGGCCGGTCGTTCGAAGGGCCCGCGCTGGCGCGCGCGTACGGACGGCTCACCGGCGACCGGGAGCCGGCCCTCGCCCACCTGCTGCCGACGCTCGACGAGCCGTACGGCCGGCAGGACACCGTGACGCTGCTCGGGGAACTGGGGCCCGCGGCAGCGTCGTACGTCCCCCGGCTGCGCGAACTCCTCACCCGGCACAGGACGAGCTGGCTGCCGCTGCGCGTCGGCGCGGCGCTGTGGCGGATCACCGGAGAGACGCACGAGGTCGTCCCCGTTCTGGTCGGGGCGATCGAGCCCTTCGCCGGGCAGGGCGGGAAGGCCACCCGCGCGGTCACCGAGACGATCAGGCTGCTCGGCGAGATCGGGCCGCCCGCCGTCGAGGCCGTTCCTCTCCTGCGGAGGTATCTCGACGCCGACGAGCGACCGGTGCCGCACGGTACCTGGCGCTCGGTCCCGGACGACGACGAACTGCGCGACGCCACCCGCGCCGCGCTGCTCGCCGTCTCCGGGCCCGGCAGGGCTACTTGACGCCGAGCAGTTGCTCGATCGGGTCGATCGCGAAGTAGACCGCGAACAGCGCGGCCGCCGCCCACAGCAGCCCGTGCACCTCGCGCGCCTTGCCGAGGACGGCCTTGATCACGACATAGGCGAGGAAGCCCGCGCCGATCCCGTTGGTGATCGAGTACGTGAACGGCATGACCGCGATCGTCAGGAAGGCCGGGATGGCGATCTCGTAGCTCGCCCAGTCGATGTGCCTCACCTGGGCCATCAGCAGGAAGCCGACGGCGACCAGGGCGGGCGCGGCGGCCTGGGCGGGTACGACGGTGGCCAGTGGGGTGAGGAAGAGGGCCAGGGCGAAGAGGCCGCCGGTGACGACCGAGGCGAAGCCGGTGCGGGCGCCCTCGCCGACGCCGGCCGCCGACTCGATGTAGGAGGTGTGGGAAGAGGCGGAGGCCGCCCCGCCCGCGGCGGCCGCGGCGCCGTCGATGAGCAGGATCCGGCCGAGGTGCGGGACCTTGCCGTTCTCGTCGAGGAGCCCGGCCTCGCTGGAGACGCCCACGACCGTGCCCATGGTGTCGAAGAAGTCGCTGAGGAGCAGGGTGAAGACGAGCAGGACGAGGGTGACGAGCCCGATCTGCTCGAAGGCGCCGAAGAGGCTGAACGCGCCGACGAGGCCGAAGTCGGGTGCGGTGACGATGTCTTCGGGTACGGCGGGGACGGTCAGGCCCCAGGCGGCCGCCGGAATGTCGGCGATCTTGTCGATGACGATCGCGACGACGGTCATGGCGACGATGGAGACGAGGATCGCGCCCTTCACCTTCCGGGCCATGAGCGCGACGGTGAGCAGGACGCCGAGGCAGAAGACGAGGACGGGCCAGCCGGAGAGGTGGCCGCCCGCGCCGAGCTGGACGGGCACGGCGCCGGTCTCACCGGGGATCCGGGTCACGAAGCCGGCGTCGACGAAGCCGATGAAGGCGATGAAGAGGCCGATGCCGACGCTGATGGCCTGCTTGAGGGCCTGCGGGACGGCGTGCATCACGGCCTCGCGGAGCCCGGTGACCACGAGGGCGCAGATCAGGAGGCCTTCGAGGACGACGAGCCCCATCGCGTCCGGCCAGCTCATGAGGGGTGCGAGCTGGAAGGCGACGACGGCGTTCAGGCCGAGCCCGGCGGCGACGGCGAGCGGGAGGTTGCCGCCGACGCCCATGATGACGGTCATGACGGCCGCCACCAGGGCGGTGACGGTGGCCAGTTGGGCGCCACTGAGCGTGTGGCCGAACTTGTCTTCGGCGCTGCCCAGGATGATCGGGTTGAGAACGAGAATGTAGGCCATCGTGAAGAACGTGGCGAAGCCGCCTCGTATCTCCCGGCCCAGCGTCGACCCTCTCTCGCTGATCGCGAAGTAGCGGTCGACGGGGTTGGTTCTGGTGTCGAACATGGCTCTCCTCGGGACGGCTGGCTGGATTGTGCCCAGCGGCGGTCCCGTTCAGATGTCCCGCGTGTTACGGACCAGGTCTCCGCGCCCGGAGAGACACCCTCCTAGGGCATCCGCCCGATCCGCACCGGCCACCTCAGACGACAGGCTGCCGCCATGAGAGGAACAGCGGGTCTGTATCTGACCGGGGTACTGGTGTCGGGCTTCGGCTCGACGGCGATGTGGCTGGCATCGGGGATCTGGGTCAAGTCCCTGACGGGTTCGGACAGCCTGGCGGCGCTGACCGTGTTCGCCCTGTGGGCGCCCGTCCTCGTCGGCCCGCTGCTCGGCACGGTCGCCGACCGGGTACGGCGCAGGCCCCTGATGGTCGGGGCGAACGTGGCGATGGCGGCGCTGCTGCCGACGCTGCTGTGGGTCGACTCGGCGGACCGGGTGTGGCTGCTGTTCGTGGTGCTCCTGCTGTACGGCGTCCAGGGCACCGTCCACGACGCGGCGGAGGTCGCGCTGGCCGCCGGCGTGCTCGACAAGCGGCTGCTCGGGGACTTCAACGGGCTGCGGACGACGGTCAACGAGGGCGTGAAGCTCGTCGCCCCGCTGGTCGCGGCCGGTCTGTTCGCGCGGTACGGCGGGGCGCCCGTGGCACTGCTGGACGCGGCGACGTTCGCGCTCGCGGCCGGGGTGTTCGCGCTGATGCGGGTACGGGAGGAGAAGCCGGCCCGGCCTGCGCCGGGACGCTGGGCGCGGGACGTCGGGGAGGGGCTGCGCACGATCCGCGCCTCTCCGGTGCTGCGCCCGCTGGTGCTGACCGGCTCGTTCACGATGCTGCTCGCGGGCGTCAACGGGGCCGCGATCTACGCCGTCGTCGACCGGGGTCTCGGCCACTCCCCCGCGTACACGGGCGTGCTGTACGCGGTCCAGGGCGCGGGTTCGGTCGTCGCGGGGCTCGCGGCGGGGCCGCTGCTGCGCCGGGTGCGGGGACGGTCCCTGGCCGCCGCGGGGCTGGCCCTCTTCGCCCTGGCGGCGGGCGCCCGGGCCGTCCCGCACGACGGCGTGGCGCTGGTGGCGAGCGGTCTGATCGGGGTGGGCCTGCCGCTCGTCCTGGTCTCGGCGATGACGGCGGTCCAGCGGGAGGCCCCGGCGGACGCGGTGGGCCGCACGGCCGCGACGGCCAACACGCTCCTCTTCGTCCCGAACGCGGTCGCCCTGGCGGCGGGGGCGGCCCTGGTCGCTCTCGTCGACGTACGGGTGCTGCTCCCGCTGCTCGCGGTGGCGGGCCTGGCGGGGGCGGTCGTCCTGGCGACCCGGCGGCCCGTCCCCGCCGTGCGCACCCTTCCTCAGCCCTGACCCAGCGCCCGCAGGCCGTCCGCGACCGAGGCCAGGTCGGCGTCCGAGGCCAACCCCGCGTGGTACAGGCGCAGTTCGGTGGCGCCGTCGGCCGCCGCCCGCTCGGCGTCCTCCGCGAGCGTGCCGGGCGAACCGCCCATCCCCGCCACCACGCCGACGTTGGCCGCGAGGACGGTCCCGGGGCGGGCCCACGCTCCGAAGGGGCCCACGGAGGCCGCCGGGGTGACGACCCCGTCCGCGAGCGCGAGCACGTGCGCCGGGTCGGTCCCCACGTCGGCGCCGCAGCGGTGCGGCTCGGGGTCGGCGTGGAGCAGCACCCGGAAGCCGGCCGGGGCGGCCGCGCGGACGGCGCCGACGGCGGCCTCCTGGAGCGCACGGGCGGTCCCGGCGCGCCAGGCGAGCACCGGCGCCTCCAGGGCGCCGAGCCCGCCCGCGGCCTCGGTGCCCGCCCAGACCGGCTCCAGCGCGCCGCGCACGGCCGCCGCCAGTGTGTCGGGGTCGACGCCCCCCGCCTCGTACCCCTGTCGGCAGGCGGAGCAGAAGCAGAGGGACATCAGGTACCGCTCGCGGTCGCCGAGCGGGACTCCGGCGGTCTTGTCGTGGGCGTGCAGGTGGGCGAGGCCGTACCAGCCGCAGGACTCCAGCTCCGTGCCGGCCGCCCCGGGCCGTACCGCCGCCTCGGCCGCGAGGTCCACGAGGTAGGCGCGGACGTCGGGCCGCGCGATGCAGGGCGCCCAGGGGTAGCGGTCGCCGTAGGCGTTGACGACCGAGGTGTCCGGACGCTCCGCGCCCAGGCGGGAGTTGTGGGCGAGGACGACCCAGGTGTGGACCTCCAGGCCCGCGTCGGCGAGCGCCCGGGCCGCCTCGCCGTACGCGTCGCCCGGTGCCCACTCGCCCGCGGCGTACGGTCGCAGCGCCCGGCCCGACCAGCGGGCCGGGTCGGGCGGGTAGAGCACGGCCGCGTGCTCGGCGGTGACGATCCGGTGCGCGGGGTGCCGGGGCGTCACCGCACGCGTGGAGTGGTAGGCCGAGGCGAGGGTGACGCTCGCGAGACCGAGGCCGGCGAGACGTCCCGGCGCCGCCCGGTCGCCGACGACGTCCCACGGATAGACGAAGGCCCCGGCCCTCACGCGTCGTCCCCCGAAAGCGCGTCGCCCTCCGAAAGCGCGTCGCCGCCGAGCAGCGCGCGGCCGCGCTCGATGATCGTGGCGAGTTCCTTCAGGTGCTCGGGGGCGGGTTCGCTGAGCGGCGGGCGGACCTCGCCGACGTCCAGGCCGCCCATCCGGACCGCCGCCTTGACGAGTGAGACCGCGTAGCCGCGACCCTTGGCGCGCAGTTCGACCAGCGGCCGGTAGAAGCCGTCGATGAGCCGCTCGACGGTCGCGTCGTCGCCGGTCGCGAGGGCGCGGTGGAAGGCGAGGGCGATGTCGGGGGCGAAGCAGAAGACGGCGGAGGAGTAGAGGGTGACGCCGATGCCCCGGTAGGCGAGTCCGGTGAGTTCGGCGGTCGGCAGGCCGTTGAAGTAGAGCAGGTCGAGGCCCTCGGCGCGGACGGCGCTGACGATCCGCTGCATCAGGTCGAGGTCGCCGAGGCCGTCCTTGATGCCGATGACGCCTTCGGCACGGGCGAGGGCGACGGCGGTCTCGGGGGTGAGGACGGCGTTGTCGCGCTGGTAGACGACGAGGTCGAGCGAGGTGGCGGCGGCCAGTTCGGTGTAGTGCCGCAGGAGTCCCGGCTGGTCGGCGACAACGAGGTACGGGGGCATGGCGAGGAGGCCGTCCGCGCCCGCCTCCTCGGCGAGCCGCGCGTACCGGATCGCGAGCGCCGTGCCGTACCCGGCGCCCGCGACGACCGGGACGCGGCCTGCCGACTCCTCGACGGCGGCGGCGACGCAGTCGCGGAACTCCTCGGGCGTCAGGGCGTGGAACTCGCCCGTTCCGCAGCAGGCGAAGACCGCGGCGGCGCCCGCCTCGATGCCGCCGCGGACATGGGCGCGGAAGAGGTCGAGGTCGACGGTGCCGTCCGGGGCGAAGGCGGTGACGGGGAAGAACAGCAGGCCGTCGAGCCGTTCGGCGAGCGGGGCTGTGGTCACGGGCGCTCCCAGGGAAGTCCGTCGTGCAGCGTCGTGCACAATTATGATTGCCGTCCATATTCTTGAACACCTTCACGCTAGAGCAGCCGCGAAGCGCCGGTCAAGGCGCAAACCCGGCCCACCTGTGTGGTCTTGACGGTCTGTGCGCGCTCTTGACGCTCGACGATCACCCTCCCTACCGTGTCCACGGTTGTGAATGCGATCCACGGACGGAGACTTCCGATGCCCACACCCCGCACCGTCCTGCTCACCGGAGCCGCCGGCGGCGTCGGCACGCTGATGCGCGAGCTGCTGCCCGCGTACGGCTACGAACTCCGGCTGCTCGACAGGGCGCCCGTCGAGGGCGCGCCGGACGCGGTCGTCGCCGACCTCGCCGACCGCGAGGCGCTGCGCGAGGCGGTCCGGGGCGTCGACGCGATCGTGCATCTCGCCGGGATCTCCCTGGAGTCGACCTTCGAGAAGATCGTGGCCGCGAACATCACCGGCCTGCACCACGTCTACGAGGCCGCCCGCGCGGAGGGGGTGGGCCGGATCGTCTTCGCCTCAAGCAACCACGCCGTCGGCTTCACCCCGCGCCCGCGCGGCGACGATCCGGTGATCCCGGTCGACACCCCGCACCGCCCGGACACCTTCTACGGCCTGTCCAAGTGCTTCGGCGAGGACCTGGCCCAGTACTACTGGGACAAGCACGGCCTGGAGACCGTCTCCGTGCGGATCGGCTCCTGCTTCCCCGAGCCGACCTCGGTGCGGATGCTCTCGATGTGGCTGAGCCCGGCCGACTGCGCCCGGCTCCTGCACGCGGCGCTCACCGCCGAGGGCGTGGGGCACACCGTCGTCTACGGCTCCTCCGCCAACACCCGCCTGTGGTGGGACCTTTCGTCGGCGCGGGCGCTCGGCTACGAGCCGCGGGACGATTCGGAGCCGTACGCGGAAGGGATCATCGCCGCGCAGGGGCTGCCGAAGGCGGACGACCCCGCGGACGCGCGGCTCGGCGGCCATTTCTGCACGGAGCCGCCGCGCTGGCCGCACTGACCGCGCCGACCGCAGCGAAGGGGACGACTCAAGGCCCGGCCGGACTTATGCGGGGGCGCCGGCCGGGCCCGGGTCGCGCTGCGCGCTGGCACAGGCGACAGAGGGAACGCTACGGCGGGGACAGGCAGCCCCGCGATCCGCTCAGCGCGGCGGCCATCCGCGGAACGCGGCCGGTCCGCCGCTCGGTGCCGGGCCACGGGCGCGCGAGCTCAGCGCGTCGAGCGCAGCGTCTGGGAGGGCGTCTCCCCGAACCGCGTGCGGTACTGCGCCGCGAACCGCCCGTGGTGCGTGAATCCCCAGCGCCAGGCCACCTCGCTCACGCTCAGCTCCCCCGGCCCCGCGCCGCGCAGCTCCTGGTGGACCCGTTCGAGCCGGACGTCACGGACGTACGCCATCGGAGACATGCCCACGCACTCCCGGAACGACTCCTGGAGCCTGCGCACGCCCACCCCGGCCAGCTCCGCCAGCTCCGTCGTGGTGAAGGGGTGCTCGGGCCGGGCCCGTACGGCGTCCATCGCGCGCTTCACGGACACCGGCCGCAGCTGCCCGCCCGGGTGGGCCAGCTCGTCCCGCCACGGGTGGTCGGCCGCCAGCAACAGCCCGTTGAGCAGGGCCTCCTGGAGCGGACGGGCGACCAGCGTGTGCTGTGCAAGGCCGTCCCCTGCGAGCGCGTCGCGCGCCACCTGGAGGGCGAAGCGCGCCCAGGCGCGACCGGGGCCGCCGGTGAGGTCCAGGTACGGAGCGAAGGCGAGCCGGCCGCGCGGCGGGCGGCCGATGAGCCGTTCGAGCCGCTCACCCAGCGCGGCCGCGTCGATCTTCACGGAGAGCGTGCGGCAGTCGCCGCTCCAGCGCTCCAGGACCGTGTCACCGTACGGGTCCAGCACCACACCCTCGCCGGCGGTCGCGACCACCGGCGCCGCCCCGCCCTGGCGCAGCTCCATCGTCCCGCCGAGCGGCGCGTTGACGTGGAAGGCCCCGAGCTCGCCGAAGCGCATCCGGACGTCGGCCCCGCAGGACAGGTCGCCGATGACCAGCGGCCCCAGCTGCACGGTGTCGAAGGTCGCGGCGAAGGGACGTTCCCGCCGTTCGATGACGTCCATGAAGTTGGCGTAGTAGCGCGCGTCGATCTCCTCGCGCGCCTCGTCCACGTCCCGTGTCCTGAAAGAGCTCCCACCCACGAGCCTCAAGAATACGATCATCGCGAAATTCGCTGGGAGGCGGCCGCCCCCGCACGGCACCATGGCGGCCATGCCCCGACCTCATGGATTCAGCTACGCGCAGCGCGCGGACGGCACCGTCGTGATCACCCATCAAGGGCGTGCGGCGGGCACCCTGCGCGGCGGACGCGCCGAGAAGTTCCTGGCGGAGGCGGGAGGGGGCGACGACCAGCTGGTCATGGCCCGCTGGACCGGCGCCTACAAGTTCGGCAACGAGCGCGCGGCCCGGAACCACCCGCGTAACCGGAGTGGCCGAAGGGACTCCAGGTAAGGGAACGGCAAAGCCGTCTCGCTCGTTACCCCTGGCATGACCGCTATGACCCCCGGCTCGAACATCCCGCTCACCGCCGCGCGCGTGGCGGTGGACGTCGCCGCTCCCGTACGGCTCGACGTCTCGGGCCTGCTGCTCGGCGCCAACGGCAAGGTGCGCTCCGACGACGACTTCATCTTCTACAACCAGCCGGCCGGCCCCGGTGTGACCTACCGCTCCGGCGGCGGCACGGCCCCGGACGCGATCGTCGTGGACACCGGCGCGGTGCCGCCGGGCATCGAGAAGATCGTCGTCACCGCGAGCCCGGACGCCGCGGGCCAGACCTTCCAGGGCATCGAGCCCACGGCGACCGTCCGGAACGCGGACGACGGCAGCGTCCTCGCCACCTTCACCCCGCCCCGGCTCGGCACGGAGACGGCGCTGGTGGTCGTGGAGATCTACCTCCGCAACGGCGCCTGGAAGGCCCGCGCCGTGGGCCAGGGGTACGCGAACGGCCTCGCGGGCATCGCCACCGACTTCGGTGTCTCGGTGGACGAGGAGCCGGCCGCCGCCACGCCCGTGGCGCCCCCGGTCGCGCCGCCCCCGCCGGCCGCCCCCGCCGACCCGCGGATCGCCGCCCCGACGCCTCCGCCGCCGGCCGCTCCCCCGGCCGCCCCGGTCTCCACGGGCAAGATCAACCTGGACAAGGGCCGGGTCAGCCTCCAGAAGAACCAGACGGTCTCCCTGGTCAAGGGCGGCCGCCCGCTGCTCACCCAGGTCAAGATGGGCCTCGGCTGGGAGCCCGCGTACCGCGGCAAGGACATCGACCTCGACGCCTCCGTCATCGCGTACGGCCCCCAGCGCAACCACCTGGACAGCTGCTACTTCGGCAAGCTCTCCATCCTGAACGGCTCGATCAAGCACTCCGGCGACAACCTGACGGGCGAGGGCGCCGGGGACGACGAGGTCATCGTCGTGGACCTCGGCCGTCTCCCCGCGGACGCCACGGGCCTGGTCTTCACGGTGAACTCCTTCTCCGGCCAGAAGTTCACCGAGGTCGCCAAGGCCTACTGCCGGCTGATGGACGCGGCGACCGGCGAGGAGCTGGTCCGCTTCGACCTGACGACGGCGGAGCCGCAGACCGGCGTGATGATGGCCAAGCTCATCAAGCAGTTCTCCGGCGAGTGGGAGATGACGGCCCTGGGCGACTTCGTGAAGTCCCGCACGGTCCGGGGCATGGTGAAGCCCGCCGCCCAGGCGCTCTGACGTTCTGACGCCCAGCGGTACGACGAAGGGCCCGCCGGTCACCGACCGGCGGGCCCTTCGTCACAGCTCACGGCTCACGGCTCACAGCCAGGGCCAGTCGGCCCGCCCGCCGGCCTCCAGCAGCGGGACCATCCGGAACGCGGCGTCGGTCAGTCCCGCGAAGGTGTGGCGCCGGCCGGTCCCCGAAGGCGCGTGGCCGACCCGGTGGCCCGCCAGGTTCCAGGTGTAGACGGGCACGTGGTCCGGCACCTGCGCGGTCGGGTCCCCCCGGTGGCTGTACGCCGCCTGCTCGTCGGTGACGATCAGGACCCGGTCGTGCCCCTTGTAGTGCGCCCGCACCGCCTCGGTGGTGTTCGTGCCGCCGAGGTCGCCGAAGCGGTCGAGCACCTTGAGCACGGACTCACCGGCCTGGTACGTCACCGGCCGGCTGGTCGTACCGAACTCCACCAGGTCCGCCTCGGCGGCCCGCATCGCCACGGCCGTGCCGAACACGGCCGCCGCGTCGGCCCGGTTGAGCTCGGAGCGGTCGGAGAGCCTCGACCACATCGAACCCGAACGGTCGACGAGGACCAGCGTCCGACCGGGCAGCGCGGGCACGTTGGCCAGCGAGTGGCCGAGCGCCCGCTCCAGCGGGTACGCCCAGCGCAGCGAGGGCGCGTGCCGGTACGCGGCGAGGTAGCGGAACGGGAACTGCCGGGAGGAGGTGACCTCCGCCGGGTCCGCGATCCGGGCCGCGACCCGGGCCGCGACCTCGTCGGAGACGCCTGCCTGGTCGAAGTTGCGCAGGTTCCGGAGCAGCGCCATGGTGCCCATGGACGGGATGACGGCCTCCCAGGCCGCCGCGTCCATCGGCCCCTGCAGCCAGCCCGCCAGTGCCTCCCAGGTCATCCCGGCCTCGGCCAGCCGCTCCGCGCCGCCGGGTCCGGTGACCACGGCGCGCCGCTCCTCGACCGGGAGCGCCACCAGGGCCCGGTGCGCGGTGAGGACGCCGCCGGCCTCCGGGGGCACGGCGGTCTCGGGGTGGTGGCGCCGGTCGAGCGCGTACCGGAACAGCTCGCCCTGCCAGGCCTTCTCGGGATGGGGCGTCGCGTGCACCAGGTTGAGGACGTCGCCGAAGCGGTAGCCCTTGGACTCCGTGTCGTACTTCAGCAGGGACTTCGCGGAGTACAGCCGTCGTACGGCGTCGGCGACGCCGCGCTTGACGGGCTTCGGGATGTTCCGGCCGTACGTCGAGGTCCAGTAGCCGAGCAGTTCGCCTGGCTCGTCGGCGCGGAGCAGCACGGAGTCGACGACCTGCCGGTTGGTGGGGCCGGTCTCGACGCCCGCTTCGAGCCGCGCCCTGACGTACTCGGCGGCGCCGACGAGGGAGGCCGTACGCATGTGGGCCTCGCTCCGCAGCCAGCCGAGCAGGCCTGCGGTCCACTCCGGGTCCTGGACGGCGAGCTTCCGTACGAGGGCGGCGAAGCGGTCGTCGCGCTCCTCGCCGCTCTCGTAGAGGGTCTTCTGCGTGACGAAATTGGCCACCGCGAGAAGGAAGAGTTCGGAGCGGGGTTCGCGCAGGACACCGGCACCGCCCTGCTGTGTGCGGGCGGGGGCCGCGGAGGTGACCGGGGAGGTCGCGCGGGCCCTGGTGGCGCGGAGGTTGAAGCGTGCCATGTGAATTCCCCCGAATTCATGCGTGCGGGGAAGGCACAGGGTTCAGGGACGACGAGGGCGCCCGAGGTCAGGAGTCGGCGACGGCGACAAGTCAGCTGCTCTATCCGCTTGAGCTACGCACCCCAGGGGTGCGACGGGACTCGAACCCGCAACCCGCTGATCCAGGAAGTATCCGTCGCCTGCGCACCGGGCACCCTCGTGTCCATGCTGTGCCTCCCGAGATCAAAGGGGGCGGCGGCGTGATTTCGTGGAAGAAGGAGCCGCAGCCGGCGCACCGGGAGGTGCATGGGTAAGACCCTAGGCGGGTGGCACGCCCACCCGCCAGGGGTTTTTCGGCGGCTGACGAGCGATCAGCGGCGCGGCTGGCGACGCCAGGGGCCCGTGATGGCGACCATGATGCCCGGGTCCTGGATGTTGGCGAAGAGGGTGTCGCCGTCGGGCGAGAAGACGACACCGGTGAACTCGCTGTCGTTCAGGTCGTTGCGCGCGATCGGGTAGGTGCGGCCGCGCTCGGTGGCGCCGAAGAGGTGCTGGACGCCCTCGCCGTCCTCGGCGATGACGAGCCCGCCGTAGGGGGAGACGGTGATGTTGTCCGGGCCGTCGTAGGCGCCGTCCTTGTCCGGATCGGCGTTGACGCCCAGGAGGACCTGGAGGGTCAGGGTGCGCCGCTTGGGGTCGTAGAACCAGACCTGGCCGTCGTGCGCCGCGCCGGGGCTCTCCTCACGGGCGTACGAGGAGACGATGTAGGCGCCCCCGTCGGCCCACCACATGCCCTCCAGCTTGCGGGCGCGGGTCACCTCGCCGGGGCCGAACTGCTCGCGGACCTCGACCTCGCGGCCGTCGCGGTCGGGCACGTCCACCCAGTCCACGCCGTAGACCGTGCCGATCCGGGTGGCGCGGGAGAGGTCGTCGACGAAGCGGCCGCCGGAGTCGATGCAGCGGGGCGCCTGCAGGACGCCCGCGTCGTCGGCGAGGGTGCGGAGCTTGCCCCGGCCGTGCTCGAAGCCGTGCGGCGGAACCCAGCGGAAGAAGAGGCCGTTGGGCTCGTCGGCGTCCTCGGTGAGGTAGGCGTGACCGCGCTTGGGGTCGATGACGACCGCCTCGTGGTCGTACCGGCCGAAGGCCTTGATGGGCTTGGGGGCGCGGTTGGCGCGGCGGTCGCGCGGGTCGACCTCGAAGACGTAGCCGTGGTCCTTGGTCATGCCGTTCTCGCCGGCCCGGTCGGAGTTCTCCTCGCAGGTGAGCCAAGTGCCCCAGGAGGTACGGCCGCCCGCGCAGTTGGTGGAGGTGCCGGCGATGCCGACCCACTCGGCGACGGTGCCGTCGCGGTGCACCTCGACGACCGTGCAGCCGCCGGACGCGGCGGGGTCGTAGACGAGCCCCTCGGTGAGCGGGACCGGGTGCTTCCACCTGGAGCGGACGCCCTTGAGCTCGTGGTTGTTGACGAGGAGGGTCGTGCCGCGCGGCCCGGCGAAGGTGGCCGTGCCGTCGTGGTTGGACGGGCTGAACTCGCCCGACTCCAGCTTGGTGACGCCGCTGTGGGTGATGACGCGGTACGTGAACCCGGCGGGGAGCGCGAGGACGCCCTCGGGGTCCTCGACGAGCGGGCCGTAGCCGAGCCTGTGGTCGTGGTGCCGGTCGCCGGAGGCCGCCTGCGCCTCGGCGTCGAGCCGGTCGTCGGGGGTGGCGAGCGCCTCGGGGGCGGTCGCGAGCGCCGCGACGGTGCCGGTCAGGACGAGGCCCGCTCCGGCGGCGGTGGACTGCTTGGCGAACTCTCGGCGGTTGAGGGGCATGGCGTGGTCGTCTCCCTGTCGTCACCCGGTGTCGGGGCACACGGTCCCGCCCGCGTATAAACGACAGTTGAACAGAGAGGCGGCCTTCCATGAACCTGCCCACCACCGGCCGGCGCGTCCTCGTCAGCGGCGCCTCCCGGGGCCTCGGCCGCGCCGTGGCGCGGGCCTTCGCGGAGAACGGCGACCGGGTCGCCGTCCACTACGGCTCCCGCGCCGACGAGGCCCGGACGACCCTGGCGTCCCTGCCGGGCTCCGGACACGTCCTGGTCCAGGGGGACCTGGCGGATCCGGCGGGCGCGGCGGCGGTCGCGGACGCGGCGGCGGAGGCGCTCGGCGGGATCGACGTCCTGGTGAACAACGCGGCGGTCAACGAACGGCACCCGCTGCCGGAGACCCCGTACGACGACTGGGTGGCGATCTGGCAACGCCACGTCTCGGTGAACCTCCTCGCCACGGCGAACCTCAGCCACCTGGCGGCCCACCGCATGATCGCCCAGGGTGGGGGCGGCAGGATCGTCAACATCGGCTCCCGGGGCGCGTTCCGGGGCGAGCCCGACCACCCGGCCTACGGTGCGACCAAGGCCGCCGTCCACGCGCTGGGCCAGTCCCTGGCGGTCTCGCTGGCCCCGCACGGCATCGCGGTGGCGTCCGTCGCGCCCGGCTTCTTCGCCACGGAGCGGGTGGCGCCGCGCCTCACGGGCGAGGAGGGCGACGCCATCCGCGCCCAGAGCCCCTTCGGCCGGGTGGCGACCCCGGAGGAGATCGCCGCCGCGGTCCTCTGGCTCGCCTCCCCGGCGGCCGAATGGTCCTCAGGCACGATCCTCGACCTCAACGGCGCGTCCCACCTGCGGACGTAGGCACAGCCGAACCGTTCCACGTCCCCGACGTGCACCACCCGCGCCGCGAAGCCGGCGCGACGGGGGTTCGGGGGCGGAGCCCCCGGTCCCGTCAGGGTTTCGGGGAGGGGCGGGGTGGGGGGCATCCCCACCCCGGCGCTCCCCCGAGCCATACGCGCACAGGCTCCGGCACGGGGGCCGAGCCCCGGACCCCCGCCGCCCGCACAGGCCCGGGCACGGGGGCCGAGCCCCGGACCCCCCGCCGCCCGCGCGGGCCGGGGCACCGGGGGCGGAGCCCCCGGAGAGTGTCACGCGCCCGCGCGGGACCTCGCCTTGAAGGCGGCCTTGCGGGCGTCCTTCGCCGCGGTCTTGTCCGGGTGCAGGCGGCCCATGGCCTCCAGGACCTCCGCCGTCGCCGGGTGTTCGACGCGCCAGGCCGCCTCGAAGAAGCCGCTGTGGCGGCCCGTCAGGCCCTCGATCAGGTCCCGCAGCTCGTCCAGCTCGCCCCGCGCGTCCAGCTGGGCGGCGATCGTGTCGATGGCGAGCCAGAAGATCATCGCCTCCGAGGGCGCCGGCACGTCCGCCGCCCCGAGCTCCGCGAGCCACACCCGGGCGAGCCCGCCCAGCTCCGGGTCGTCGAGCACCTCCCGTACCGCGGGCTCAGCCTCCGCGCCCACGAGCGAGAGCGCCTGCTGGCAGTGGAGCCGCCGCAGCGGGGATCCCTCGTCGGCGCCGCGCGCCGCGCCGAGCAGCTCGCGCGCCGCGTCCACCGCGTCCCGGCCCTCCAGCCAGCCCACGGTCTCGGCGCGCGCCGCCGTCTCCGGGTAGGAGGCGAGTCCGTCGAGGAGCGCGTCGGCGCCCTTGTCGGCCAGTTCGCCGACGGCCGGCGCGTCCACGCCCGCCTCCAGCATCCGGGCCCGGACGCCGTAGAGGCCGAGCGGGGTGAGCCGGACCATGCCGTACCGGCTGACGTCCTCGTCGTCGAGATCGTCGGTCTCCTCGAACCGCGCGACGGGCTCCTCGCCCTCCTCGACCATCAGCGCCTCGTCGACGGGCTGGTAGGCGACGAGCCCGATGGGCTCGAGGAGCCGGAACTGGTCGTCGAGGCGCATCATCGCCTCCGAGACCTGCTCCAGGACGTCGTCCGTCGGCTCGCCCATGTCGTCCGGGACGATCATCGACGCGGCGAGCGCGGGCAGCGGCACCGGGCCCTCGCCCGGCCCGCCCTCGCCGACCGTGAGCAGGTACAGGTTGCCGAGCACGCCCTCCAGGAACTCGGCCTCCTCCTCCGGGTTCCAGTCGAGCAGCTCGAAGTCGATCTCGCCGTCCTCGCCGATCACGTCCTCGATGTCGTCCAGGACGGGCGCGGTGGCGTCGGCGAACACCACGTCCAGCGCGTCGAGCCAGATCCCGAGGACGTCGAGCGGCGCCCCGCCGGTGAGGACCGCGAGGTTCTCGCCGACGGTCACCCCGCCGGGGGTGTCGTCGTCGCCGTCCTCGGCCTCCACGAGCCCGGTGTCCACCGCGAGGCGCCAGGCCTCGCTCGCGTAGGCCTCGCCGTCCTCGTCCGCACCGAGGCCCAACACCTCTGCGGCGGCGGGCAGTTGTTCCTCGACGAGTTCGCCGCCCGCACCGACCCGGGTCTCCGGGCCGGCCCAGCGGGCGAGCCGCGCCGCGCGGGACAGGAGGGGTGTGGCCAGGGCTTCCCGCGCCAGCTCCGCGTCCGAGTGCAGCTGAACGGGGGGCAGGATGGGGTGGTCCGGTGCCATCTGCGGTCGTCTCCTCGAAGGGCGTGTGAGCCTGGGTGGCGGTCCGTACGCGCCGCGCGCGCCGAACGCGCCTCAGCGTAGACGCTTTTCCCGATCCACCTTCCGGTTCATGGAGCCGTCAGCCTTCGTACACCCGTCGAGCCTTGACAAGTGACCCGCTCAGCAAAGAGATTGACGCGCGTAGATCCATCGACCGATTCTCCAAGCGTCTCCGGAGCACCCTCATGCCTTCCTCCATACCGAGATCCGCGGCGGTCGCCGCCGTCGTGTCGGCCGCGCTCGCGGCCGGACTGCTCGCCTCCTCCGGCAGCGCCGCGGCCGAGGACACCGCCGCCGTCCGCGTCCACGACATCCAGGGCACCACGCGCGTCTCGCCCCTCGTCGGCACCCAGGTCACCGGCGTCACGGGGATCGTGACCGGTGTGCGGACGTACGGCTCGCGCGGCTTCTGGATCCAGGACCCGCAGGCGGACGACAACCCGGCCACCAGCGAGGGCCTGTTCGTCTTCACCAGCTCCGTCCCGACGGTGGCCGTCGGCGACTCCGTCAGCGTGAACGGCACGGTCGGGGAGTACGTCCCGGGCGGCCTGAACTCCGGCAACCAGTCGGTGACCCAGATCTCCAAGCCGACCGTCACCGTGGTCTCCTCCGGCAACCCGCTGCCGGCCCCCGTGACGCTCTCCGCCTGGTCGGTCCCGAGCGCGTACGCCCCCGAGGGCGACCCGGCGGCGGCCGGCTCGATCAACGGCCTCACGCTGCAGCCGCGGAAGTACGCCCTGGACTACTACGAGTCCCTTGAGGGCACCAACGTCCGCGTCGGCACCTCCCGCGTGGTGGGCGCCACCGACCCGTACTCCGAGCTCTGGGTGACGGTGAAGCCCTGGGAGAACCCCAACTGGCGCGGTGGCACGGTCTACGGCTCGTACACCGCGCAGAACACCGGGCGGCTGCAGATCCAGTCGCTGACGCCGATCGCCCAGCAGCCCTTCCCCAAGGCGAACGTCGGTGACGTGCTCGCCGGGTCGACCGAGGGTCCGCTGGACTTCAACCAGTTCGGCGGCTACACGCTGACCGCCCGCACCCTGGGCACGGTCGTGGACCGCGGTCTGGAGCGCGAGGTCACCGACAAGCAGCACAAGAACGAGCTCGCGGTGGCGACGTACAACGTCGAGAACCTCGACCCGTCCGACCCGCAGGAGAAGTTCGACGCGCTCGCGAAGGCCGTGGTGGAGAACCTGGCCTCGCCCGACATCCTCGCCCTGGAGGAGATCCAGGACAACACCGGCGCGAAGAACGACGGCACGGTCGCCGCCGACCAGACGGTGAAGAAGTTCACCGACGCCATCGTGGCGGCGGGCGGCCCGGCGTACGAGTGGCGCTCGGTCGACCCGGAGAACAACAAGGACGGCGGCGAGCCCGGCGGCAACATCCGCCAGGTCTTCCTCTTCAACCCGGAGCGGGTGTCCTTCGTCGACCGCGCCGGCGCGAGCGCGACCGCCGCGACGGGCGTGGTGCGCGGCGCGGACGGCCGCCCCGAGCTGACGCTCTCCCCCGGTCGCATCGACCCGGCGAACACCGCCTGGGAGAGCAGCCGCAAGCCGCTGGCCGGCGAGTTCACCTTCCGGGGCCGTACGGTCTTCGTGATCGCCAACCACTTCGGCTCCAAGGGCGGCGACGAGTCGCTGACCTCGCACCACCAGCCGCCGGTCCGCTCCTCCGAGGCGAAGCGGCTGCTCCAGGCGCAGTCCGTGAACGCCTTCGTCAAGGACGTCCTCGCGATCCGCAAGGACGCCGACGTCGTCGTCGCGGGTGACATCAACGACTTCGAGTTCTCCGCGACGACGAACGCGCTGACGGACGGCGGGGCGCTGTACCCGGCGGTGAAGTCGCTGCCGCGCTCCGAGCGGTACTCGTACGTCTACCAGGGCAACAGCCAGGTCCTCGACCAGATCCTGACCAGCCCGGGCGTCGGCCACTTCGAGTACGACAGCGTCCACATCAACGCGGAGTTCGCGGACCAGAACAGCGACCACGACCCGCAGGTCCTGCGCTTCCGCCCGTAGGGCTCCCGCTACGCGCCCGCCTGGAGACTCAGTGCGGGCGCGTAGCGCCGTACGCCGCCGCCGACGACTCCGGGGTAGGACTGCACCTTCGCCCACTGCGGGGTCGCCGAGCCGACACCGTCCCCGGGCCGGGCGAGTGCGTCGATGTGGGCCTGCTCGCTCTCCCACTCGGCGTAGTTCAGGACCCTGGTCCCGTCGGTGGAGAGGTGGAAGTGGCCCGAGATACCGCCGGGCACGGGCGCCGGATCCGTCTCCATCGCCTCGAACACCCCGTCCACCCAGTCGCGCTGCCGGGCGGCGTCCGGGGCGTCGAACTCGACGTCCACGACGACCACGCAGCCGGGGATCCTGGCGTCCTGGGCCGGAAGCGAGCGGTAGGGCGGCGCGAACCGGTGGAGCACGACGCGTTCGATGCCGGGCACGGCCGCGTCGATCTCCGCGTTCCGGTCGTCGCGGAAGGTGCGGACGAACTCCTGGTAGGCCTCCGCGTCGGTCCACTGCGAGTAGTGGAGCAGGGTCTCGCCGTCGGCGCCGAGGTACACCGAGTACGACAGCAGACCGAGGTCGGGCCAGTCCCGGCTCTGCCAGGCCTTGGCGATGGCGTCCACGGCGGCCCGTTGCCGCTCGGGCGTGCCGACCCGCCAGGTCGAGACGAGCACGAGCCCGACACCGGGGCGCGCGAGGTCGGGGCGGGCGTCGGCCCGGAGAACGGCGTTCATGAGAGTGTCTCCTGTCGTCGGATGACTCCACCCTCCAACCTCAAGCGCGCTTGAGGTCAAGCGCCATGGGAGACTTCCGGCCATGCTCCTGCGCCCCGCCACTCGCGCCGAACTGCCCGCCGTGCTCGCCCTCCTCGCCGACGAGGAGCGGGTCGTGGACCCCGCCTCCGTCCTCGTCACCGAGGCGTACGAGCGGGCCTTCGCGGCGATCGAGGACGACCCGCGCAACGAGATGCTGGTCCTCGTGGACGAGGGCGAGGGCGAGGGCGAGGACGACGACGTGGTCGTCGGCTGTCTGCAGGCGACGTACATCCCCGGTCTCGGCAAGGGCGGCGCCGAGCGGGCGCTGATCGAGGCGGTCCGGATCAGGGCCGACCGGCGGGGCGGCGGGCTCGGCCGGGAGCTGATGTGCCGCGCGGTGGAGCGGGCGCGCGGCCGTGGCTGCGCGCTCGTCCAGTTGACCAGCGACAAGCGCCGGTCGGAGGCCCACCGCTTCTACGCCTCCCTGGGCTTCGCCCGCAGCCACGACGGGTTCAAGCTCGCGCTCTGAGCCGCCGGGTCAGCCCAGCAGGTGGCCACCGCCGTCGACGAGCAGCACCTCGCCGGTGATGTACGAGGCATGGGCGAGGTCGTGGACGGCGGCCGCGATGTCCTCGGGCCGCCCCACCCGGCGCATCGGAACCGCCCCCGCCACATGGGCCTTGGCCTCGTCGGCGCCTTCCACACCGTCGAACCAGGGGGTGTCGACGAAGCCCGGCGCGACCGCGTTGACCCGGATGTCGGGGCCGAGGGTCTTCGCGAGCAGCTTCGTCATGTGGTTGACGGCCGCCTTGGAGACGGCGTACGGGATGGAGCTGCCGCCGGGCCGGACGCCGGCCTGCGAGGAGATGTTGACGACGCAGCCCGCGCCGCTCGCCCGCAGGTGCGGGACGGCCGCGGTGATGGTCTGCCAGACCCCGATGACGTTGACGTCGTAGAGATGGCGCCAGACCTCGGGCGAGGCCGCCGCCAGGTCGTCGTGCGGGATGAAGCGGGTGGTGCCCGCGCAGTTGACGAGGATGTCGAGCCGGCCGTACGCCTCGACGGCCGCGGCGACGAGGGCGGCGGACTGCGCCTCGTCGGAGACGTCGGCCTGGACGTAGACGGCGTCGGGCAGTTCGGCGGCGAGCGCCTTGCCCGCCTCGACCGATCGGCCCGAGTTGACGACGACCCGTATCCCGGCGGCGGCGAGGCGGCGGGCGACGGCTGCCCCGATGCCCGAGGACGAGCCGGTGACGAGTGCGACGCGCTGTTCGCTCATGGTGTGCTGTGCTCCCTGGTGGCCTGGTCCTCCTGTCGCGTCCCGCCCCGATCATGCCAGACCACACACTTCAGCACTGCTTACCCCTCCACCCAAGCAGATCTAAGTGGACCTTCATCGTCCAGGCCCACAGACTTCTCGAATGAGTACTGAACGCCCCTTCGGCCGGGCCCTCTGCGCGATGATCACCCCCTTCACCGCCTCGGGCGAGCTGGATCTGGACGCCGCCGGCGTGCACGCCGCCCACCTGATCGCCGAGGGCTGCGACGGCCTGGTCCTCAACGGCACCACGGGCGAGTCCCCGACCACCACCGACGCCGAGAAGGCCGCTCTGATCGAGGCGGTCCGCGCGGCGGTCGGCCCCGGCCCCTCGGTCGTCGCGGGCGTGGGCACCTCCGACACCCGCCACACGGCCGAGCTGGCGCGCCAGGCCGAGAAGGCGGGCGCGGACGGGCTCCTGGTCGTCACCCCGTACTACAGCCGTCCCCCGCAGGCCGCCGTCGAGGCCCATTTCGTCAAGGTCGCGGAGGCGACGGACCTGCCGGTGATGCTGTACGACATCCCGGGCCGCACCGGCACCCGGATCGAGCCCGCGACGATGCTGCGGCTCGCCGCCCACCCGAACATCGTCGCGGTCAAGGACTGCGCCTACGACCTGCTCGGCTCCTCGAAGGTGATCGCCCGCACCTCGCTCGCGTACTACTCGGGCTGCGAGGAGCTGAACCTGCCCCTTTACGCGGTGGGCGGCGCCGGATACGTCAGCACCGTGGCCAATGTGGTGCCGCGTCAGCTGCGGGCGGTGCTCGACGCCTTCGACCGGGGCGACACGGCGGAGGCGGCCCGGCTGAACGCGCTCACGCTGCCGCTGGCCGAACTGATGATGGCGGCCGGCCTCCCGGGCACGGTCACGGCGAAGGCGCTCCTCGGCGACTACGTCCGGGAACCGCTGCAGCCCGCCGACCGGGAGACGGTCGACGGGCTGCGGGCGGCGTACGAGGATCTGGTTCAGTCGAACACGTAGGTGGTGCCGAAGAGCGCCGCGTGCTCCAGGACGTCCTCCAGCGGGTCGTCGATCTGACCGGTGTGGAGCGTGAGGCTGGGGCCGTTCTGGATCGTCGGGCCGTTGTGCGTGCGCGTGTGCGTCTCGTCCGCCGACGCCGCCCCCACGGGCAGCAGTACGGCGGCGGCCACCGCCAGGGCCCCGACAACGGTGGGCCTCGTCCTCATGTCGACTCCTCGCCTTGTCTGTTCGTGTGACTCCACGTCGTTCTGTTAACGCAGAGTCACACGTCCAGGTCACGTGCGGGGCGTCGGCACTTCTGACCGCGGTCAGTTGTGGCTGTGCAGGATCTCGTTGAGTCCGCCCCACACCGCGTTGTTCGGGCGGGCCTCGACGGCGCCGGTCACCGAGTTGCGGCGGAAGAGGATGTTCGAGGCGCCGGAGAGCTCACGGGCCTTGACGATCTGGCCGTCGGGCATCGTGATGCGCGTACCGGCGGTGACGTACAGACCGGCCTCGACGACGCACTCGTCGCCCAGCGCGATGCCCACGCCCGCCTCGGCGCCGATGAGGCAGCGCTCGCCGATGGAGATGACGACGTTGCCGCCGCCGGAGAGGGTGCCCATGGTGGAGGCGCCGCCGCCGATGTCGGAGCCGTCGCCGACGACGACGCCGGCCGAGATCCGGCCCTCGACCATGGAGGTGCCGAGCGTGCCCGCGTTGAAGTTGACGAAGCCCTCGTGCATGACGGTGGTGCCGGCCGCGAGGTGCGCGCCGAGGCGGACCCGGTCGGCGTCGGCGATCCGGACGCCGGCGGGGGCGACGTAGTCGGTCATCCGCGGGAACTTGTCGATGCTCGTCACGGCGAGGTGCAGGCCATCGGCGCGGGCGGTGAGGCGGACCTTCTCGACGTCGTCGACGGCGACCGGGCCGAGCGAGGTCCAGGCGACGTTGGCGAGCAGGCCGAAGACGCCGTCCAGGTTCTGGCCGTGCGGCCGGACCAGGCGGTGGCTGAGCAGGTGCAGGCGCAGGTACGCGTCGTGGGCGTCGAGCGGCTTGTCGTCGAGCGAGGAGATGACGGTGCGCACGGCGACCACCTCGACGCCGCGGCGGGCGTCCACGCCGAGGGCCTTGGCCGCGCCCTCACCGAGGGCGTTGACGGCGGCGTCGGGCGTGAGCCGCTCGGTTCCGGCGGGCCCGGGGGCGTCGGTCAGCTCGGGGGCGGGGAACCAGGTGTCGAGAACGGTGCCGTCACCGGCGATGGTGGCGAGGCCGGCGGCGACGGCGCCGGTGGTGCGAGGAGCAGTGGTCATGCGGAAAACCTAACGGTCCGGGCGGCGCCCGGGCCAACCGGTCTCAGGTGTCGGTCGACGCCCCCGGCGTTTCCGACGACACCCGGGCCTCCCCGCTCGTGGGATCCCCCGGGGCGCCCGGGCGGTCCGCCAGGAGCCGGGCCAGCATGGCGCGGGCGTACTCCTCGTCGTACTCCGCGTCCGTCAGCAGCACGTGCAGACAGATGCCGTCCATCAGCGCGACGAGGGCGCGGGCGGTCACGGGGTCGGTGTGGCGGGAAAGGGCCCCGGTGACCGCCTCGGTCCACTCGGCCGCCACCGGGCGCAGGGCGGGCCGGCGCAGGGCGGCGAGATAGAGCTCGTACTCCAGCTCCACCCCGGTCCGCTCGCCGCCGACCCACTCCCCCATCAGCCGGGCGAGGGTGCCGGCGAGGTCGGCCTCCATGGCGGGGAGCGCGGCGCGCTCGCGCAGTTGGCGGCCGAAGCCCTCGTTGGCCTGGCGCAGCGCGGCGACGAGGAGTTCGTCGAGCGAGGCGAAGTGGTAGGTGGTGGAGCCGAGCGGCACGTCCGCCTCCGCGGCGACCGTACGGTGGCTCAGCCCGGCGATGCCCCGGGCGCCGACCACGCGCAGCGCCGCGTCGACGATCCGCTGCCGCCGCTCGGGGTCGTGGCGCCTGGCCCGCGCCGCGGCCATCAGTGGGCTCCCCCCAGGTTGAGCACGAGGACGCCCGCGATGATGAGGACCACCCCGGCGATCTTGGCGGTGTTGAGGGTCTCGTTCATGAAGAGGATTCCGATCGTGGCGACGGCGGCGGTGCCGACGCCGGACCATATCGCGTAGGCCGTCCCGACCTGCAGGGTCTTCAGCGCCTGGGCGAGCAGGGCGAAGGCGATCACATAGCCGAGGCCCGTGACGACCGAGGGCCAGAGCTTGGAGAAGCCCTCGCTGTACTTCATGGAGACCGTCGCGACGATCTCGGCGGCGATGGCCCCTGCCAGCAGTCCGTATCCCATGTGTACCAGCGTACACAACGTTGTGTACGGCCGTACACAACGACTGTCGATACGGTATGGGGCATGACAATTCCCACGGGGCCCTACGGGTACGGCTATCCGCCTCCGCCCCCACCGCCGAAGCCCGGCGTGATACCCCTGGCACCACTGGGTCTGAGCCAGATCCTGACCGGTGCCTTCACCACCATCGGCCGCCACTGGAAGCAACTCCTCGGCGTGGCCGCGGCCGCCTACGGCGGGGCCCTGCTGCTGCTCGGCGCGGCCGTCGGCATCTCCTACGCGGTGGTCTCCGACCACGTCCCCCGTGTCTTCGACCTGCCCCGCGGTCAGGAGCCGAGCTGGGACGACGGCCGTCCGCTGCTGATCGCGTTCGGCGCCGTGTGGCTGGTGGCCATCGTGGGGATGATGCTCGCGAGCGCCGTGGTGTACGCGGCGTCCCCGGCCGTCCTGCAGGAGGCGGTGCTCGGCCGGCGGACGACCTTCGGCGCGATCTGGCGCCGCTCCTGGTCACGGGTTCCGGCCGTGATCGGCACGGTCCTGCTGTCCGCGCTGGTCGTCGTGGTTCCCATGGTGCTCTTCGTGCTGGCCATGGTCGGCTTCGTGGCGGCGATCGTGGCGTCGGGCTCCTCGTCGGACGCGGGGGTGTTCTCGCCCGTCGTGGCCACGGTGTTCTTCCTGCTGGCCCTGGCCACCATGCCGCTGGCCACCTGGATCTGGGTGAAGGTCAGCCTGGCGCCGGCGGCGGCCGTCTTCGAGAACCAGGGCGCGGTGGCCTCGCTGCGGCGCTCCAACGAGCTGGTGCGCGGCTCGTGGTGGCGGATCTTCGGCGCGCTGCTCGTGGCGGGGATCATGTCCTCGGTGGCGAACTGGATGATCCAGCAGGTGCTCAGCCTGCTGCTCTCGGTCCCGGTCTCGCTGACGGACACCACCGACTTCGACACCCCGGGCGAGGTACTGCTCGCCTTCGCGCCCGTGTTGGTGGTCCTCGCCCTGTGCGCGATGGCGGCGCAGGCCTTCTGCTCGTTCTTCCCGCCCCTGGTGACCGGCCTGGTCTACGTCGACCAGCGGATCCGCAAGGAGAACCTGGCCCCGGCCCTCGCCCAGGCGGCCGGGACGCCGTACCCCTTCACCGGCTGAACCGGCGCCCCGGTCCGCCGGCGCGTCAGTCCGTCAGGGACCGCTTCGGCCTGAGCACGCAGAACTCGTTCCCCTCGGGGTCGGCGAGGACGGCCCAGGTCGCGTCAGGACCGGCCCCGACATCCACCCGCCGGGCGCCGAGGGCGAGGATCCGCTCGACCTCGGCGTCCCGGTCGTCGGGCGTCAGGTCGAGGTGGAGCCGGTTCTTGACGGTCTTCGACTCGGGCACCCGCAGGAAGCACATCCCGGGCAGGGTGAACTCGTCGGCGCCGATGACGACCTCGTGCTCGTCCTCGTAGAGGACCTTCCAGTCCAGGACCTCGGCCCAGAACCGGGCCTGGCCCGAGATGTCGTGCGAGTCGACGGTGACGTGGTACATGCGAACGGCCATGATCACCAGTCTGCCTGGTGATCATGGCCGTGCGCGAGGGGTGATCCGCGATCAGACGTTGAAGCCGAGCGCGCGCAGCTGCTCGCGCCCGTCGTCCGTGATCTTGTCCGGTCCCCACGGCGGCATCCAGACCCAGTTGATCTTCAGCTCGCTGGCGATGCCGTCGGTGGCGGCCTTCGCCTGGTCCTCGATCACATCGGTCAGCGGACAGGCCGCCGACGTCAGGGTCATGTCCAGCGTGACGACGTTGGAGTCGTCGATGTGGATGCCGTAGATCAGGCCGAGGTTGACGACGTCGATGCCCAGCTCGGGGTCGACGACGTCGTACAGCGCCTCGCGGATCTCTTCCTCGGAGGCCGGCTTCATGGTGGCCTCGACGTTCTCGGTCATGCCGACTTCCCTTCCGCGTCGCCCAGCGCCTGGGCCGTCGCGTCCTTCCACGCCATCCAGCTGAGCAGCGCGCACTTCACCCGGGCCGGGTACTTGGAGACACCGGCGAACGCGACCGCGTCCTCCAGGATCTCCTCCATCGCGTCGTCGGGCTCGATCTGGCCCTTGGACTGCATCAGTTCCAGGAACGTGCCCTGGATCTTCTGCGCCTCGGCCAGCTCCTTGCCGACGAGCAGCTCGTTCAGGACAGAGGCCGAGGCCTGGCTGATCGAGCAGCCCTGACCCTCGTACGACACGTCCTCGATCCGCGAGCCGTCGTACTTCACACGGAGCGTGATCTCGTCGCCGCACGTCGGGTTGACGTGGTGCACCTCGGCGTCGCCGTCCCGAAGACCGCGCCCGTGCGGGTGCTTGTAGTGGTCCAGGATGACGTCCTGGTACATCGAATCCAGCTTCACGAGGTTCCCCTAGCCGAAGAAGTTCCGTACGTGCTCCAGACCCTCGACCAGGGCGTCGACCTCGGCCGGGGTGGAGTACAGATAGAACGACGCTCGCGTGGTCGCGGGAATTCCGTACCGCAGGCAGACCGGCCGCGCACAGTGGTGGCCGACCCGGACCGCGATGCCCTGCTCGTCGAGGACCTGGCCCACGTCGTGCGGGTGGATGTCGCCGAGCGTGAAGGAGATCGCCGCGCCGCGGTCCTCGGCCGTGGTCGGGCCGATGATCCGCAGGTCCGGCACCTCCTGGAGGCGGCGGACGGCGTACTCGGTGATCGCGTGCTCGTGGCGCGCGATGTTCTCCATGCCGATCGCCGACAGGTAGTCCACGGCCGCACCGAGGCCGACGGCCTGGGCGATCGGGGGCGTACCCGCCTCGAACTTGTGCGGAGCCGGCGCGTAGGTGGAGGAGTGCATCGAGACGGTCTCGATCATCTCGCCGCCACCGAGGAACGGAGGCAGGTCCTCCAGGAGCTCCTGCCGTCCCCACAGCACGCCGATGCCGGTCGGGCCGCACATCTTGTGACCGGTGAAGGCCACGAAGTCGGCCTGCAGCGCCTGCACGTCGAGCACCATGTGCGGGGCCGCCTGCGAGGCGTCGATGCAGACCAGCGCGCCGACCTCCTGCGCACGCCGGACGATCGTCTCGACCGGGTTGACCGTGCCCAGCAGGTTGGAGACCAGCGTGAACGAGACGATCTTGGTCTTCTCGGTGATGACCTCTTCGATGTTCGAGAGGTCGAGACGGCCGTCGTCGGTGAGGCCGAACCACTTCAGCTTCGCGCCCGTGCGCTGCGAGAGCAGCTGCCACGGCACGATGTTGGAGTGGTGCTCCATCTCCGTGATGGCGATCTCGGTCTCGTGGTCCACGCGGTAGGGCTCGTCGGCCCAGCCCAGCATGTTGGCCACGAGGTTGAGCGACTCCGAGGCGTTCTTGGTGAAGATCACCTCGTCGCGGCTCGGCGCGTTGATGAACGCCGCGACCTTGTCACGGGCGCCCTCGTACAGCGCCGTCGCCTCCTCGGCGACCGTGTAGACGCCGCGGTGGACATTGGCGTTGTGGCGCTCGTAGTACGTGTTGAGCGCGTCGAGCACCTGGCGCGGCTTCTGCGAGGTCGCCGCGGAGTCCAGGTACACGATCTTCTTGCCGTCGTGGACCACGCGATCCAGGAGCGGGAAGTCCTTGCGGATCGCCTCGGTGTCGAGGAGGCCGGAGAGCCCCTGATGGGCAGATGTCACGCGGATGCGCCACCCTTCACGTACTTGTCGTAGCCCTCGTTCTCCAGCTGGTCGGCGAGCTCGGCGCCGCCGGACTCGGCGATGCGGCCGTTCGCGAAGACGTGCACGAAGTCGGGCTTGATGTAGCGGAGGATCCGCGTGTAGTGCGTGATCAGCAGCGTGCCGACCTCGCCGGTCTCGCGGACGCGGTTGACGCCCTCGGAGACGATGCGCAGGGCGTCGACGTCGAGGCCGGAGTCGGTCTCGTCGAGGATCGCGATCTTCGGCTTGAGCAGCTCGAGCTGGAGGATCTCGTGACGCTTCTTCTCACCGCCGGAGAAGCCCTCGTTGACGTTGCGCTCGGCGAAGGCCGGGTCCATCTGGAGCTTCTCCATGGCCTCCTTGACCTCCTTCACCCAGGTACGCAGCTTGGGGGCCTCGCCGCGGACGGCGGTGGCGGAGGTGCGCAGGAAGTTGGAGACCGAGACACCGGGGACCTCGACCGGGTACTGCATGGCGAGGAAGACGCCGGCGCGGGCGCGCTCGTCGACCGACATCTCCAGGACGTCCTCGCCGTCCAGGGTCACGGTGCCACCGGTGACCGTGTACTTCGGGTGGCCCGCGAGGGAGTACGCCAGGGTCGACTTGCCGGAGCCGTTGGGGCCCATGATGGCGTGGGTCTCGCCCTGCTTCACGGTCAGGTCGACGCCCTTGAGGATCTCCCGGGGGCCGTTCTCGGCCTCGACGGAGACGTGCAGGTCGCGGATTTCAAGCGTTGCCATGGGTGACTCAGGACTCCTGGGTGACGGAGACGAGCACATCGTCCCCTTCGATCTTTACGGGGTATACGGGGACGGGGCGCGTCGCGGGAAGGCCGGACGGCTTGCCGGTGCGGAGGTCGAACGCGGAGCCGTGCAGCCAGCACTCGATCTGGCAGTCCTCCACCTCGCCCTCGGAGAGCGAGACGTTCGCGTGCGAGCAGATGTCGTGGATCGCGAACACCTCGCCGTCCGTGTGGACGAGGGACACCGGCGTGCCGTCGAGTTCCACCCGCTTCGGGGTGTCCTCCTCCAGCTCGCTCAGCGCACAGGCGCGTACGAAGGCCATCAGACGGACGCCTCCAGCTCGGCCTCGATCTTGGCGATGAGGCGCTCCTCGACGTCCGGCAGACCGATCTGCTGGACCAGCTCGGCGAAGAAGCCGCGCACGACGAGACGGCGGGCCTCGGCCTCCCCGATGCCGCGGGACATCAGGTAGAAGAGCTGCTCGTCGTCGAAACGGCCGGTGGCCGAGGCGTGACCGGCGCCGGCGATCTCGCCGGTCTCGATCTCCAGGTTCGGCACCGAGTCGACCCGGGCGCCGTCCGTCAGGACCAGGTTCCGGTTGAGCTCGTAGGTGTCGGTGCCCTCGGCGGCGGCCTGGATGAGCACGTCGCCGATCCAGACGGCGTGCGCGTCCTGGCCCTGCAGCGCGCCCTTGTAGGCCACGTTCGACTTGCAGTGCGGGGTGTTGTGGTCGACCAGGAGGCGGTGCTCCTGGTGCTGGCCCGCGTCGGTGAAGTACAGGCCGAAGAGCTCGGCCTCGCCGCCGGTGGCCGCGTACCGGACCCGCGGGTGGATGCGGACGACGTCGCCGCCGAAGGTGACCACGACCGACTTGAAGGAGGCGTCCCGGCCGACCAGCGCGTTGTGCTGGGCGACGTGGACGGCCTTCTCGTCCCAGTCCTGGACGGAGACGACGGTCAGCTTGGCGCCGTCGCCGAGCACGTAGTCGACGTTGGCGGCGAGCACCGCGTCACCGGTGTGGTCGATGACCACGACGGCCTCGGCGAAGGCGCCGAGCTCGATGACCTGGTGGCCGAAGGCGACCCCGCCCTCGCCGTGCACGGCGATGCGGATCGGCTCGGTGAGGACGGCCTCCTTGGCGACGGTCACGACCGAGGCCTTCTCGAAGGAGGAGTACGCCTGGGCGGCGACGCGGTCGACGGGCGTGCCGGCCTTGCCGAGCCGCTCGTCGTCACGGCCGACGGTCTCCACCGTGACGCCCTCGGGGGCCTCGATCTCGACCTTGACGCCCTCGCCGGTGGCGACGGCGGTGCCGTCGTGCAGGCCGCGCAGCCGCTCCAGCGGGGTGAACCGCCACTCCTCCTCGCGACCGTGCGGGACCGGGAAGTCCGCGACGTCGAAGGACGGGGGCGCGCTCATGCGCGTGGCGACGGTGGACTCGGCGGCCACCGCGATCGAGCCGGCGGTGGTGGAGCCCGCCGGGATGTTCTGAGCCTCAGCCATGGCTGTCGTGTTGCTCTCTTCCTCGTTACTACGCAAGTCGGTACGGACGGACGGTGGCGGGTGTCAGCCCACCGAGCCTTCCATCTGCAGCTCGATCAGCCGGTTGAGCTCAAGGGCGTACTCCATCGGGAGCTCCTTGGCGATCGGCTCGACGAAGCCGCGCACGATCATCGCCATGGCCTCGAACTCGGTCATGCCGCGGCTCATCAGGTAGAAGAGCTGGTCCTCGGAGACCTTGGAGACCGTGGCCTCGTGGCCCATGGAGACGTCGTCCTCGCGGACGTCGACGTACGGGTAGGTGTCCGAACGGGAGATCGTGTCGACGAGCAGCGCGTCGCAGAGCACGTTCGACTTGGCACCCGGGGCACCCTCGCCGATCTCGATGAGACCGCGGTAGGAGGTGCGGCCGCCGCCTCGCGCCACCGACTTGGAGACGATGTTGGAGGAGGTGTTCGGAGCCATGTGGACCATCTTGGCGCCGGCGTCCTGGTGCTGGCCCTCGCCCGCGAAGGCGATGGACAGGGTCTCGCCCTTGGCGTGCTCGCCCATCAGGTAGACGGCCGGGTACTTCATGGTGACCTTGGAGCCGATGTTGCCGTCGACCCACTCCATGGTCGCGCCCTCGTAGGCCACGGCGCGCTTGGTGACCAGGTTGTAGACGTTGTTCGACCAGTTCTGGATCGTCGTGTAGCGGCAGCGGCCGCCCTTCTTCACGATGATCTCGACGACCGCGGAGTGCAGCGAGTCGGAGGAGTAGATCGGGGCGGTGCAGCCCTCGACGTAGTGGACGTAGGCGTCCTCGTCGACGATGATCAGCGTCCGCTCGAACTGGCCCATGTTCTCCGTGTTGATACGGAAGTAGGCCTGCAGCGGGATCTCGACGTGCACGCCCTTCGGCACGTAGATGAACGATCCGCCGGACCACACGGCCGTGTTCAGCGAGGCGAACTTGTTGTCGCCGACCGGGATGACCGTGCCGAAGTACTCGCGGAAGAGCTCCTCGTGCTCCTTCAGCGCGGTGTCGGTGTCGACGAAGATGACGCCCTGCTCCTCCAGGTCCTCACGGATCTGGTGGTAGACGACCTCGGACTCGTACTGGGCCGCGACACCGGCGACGAGGCGCTGCTTCTCCGCCTCCGGGATACCGAGCTTGTCGTACGTGTTCTTGATGTCCTCCGGCAGGTCCTCCCAGGACTCGGCCTGCTTCTCGGTGGACCGCACGAAGTACTTGATGTTGTCGAAGTCGATGCCCGACAGGTCGGAGCCCCAGCTCGGCATGGGCTTCTTGTCGAAGAGGCGCAGACCCTTGAGCCGCAGCTTCAGCATCCACTCGGGCTCGTTCTTCTTCGAGGAGATGTCGCGGACGACGTCCTCGTTCAGACCGCGCTTCGCGGTGGCACCGGCGGCGTCGGAGTCGGCCCAGCCGTACTCGTACCGACCCAGGCCCTCGAGCTCGGGGTGGCTGATCTCGGTGGTCATGCGGGGTTCCTCCCGGCCGTGCTTGCGGATGCTTCTGATTCGGTGGTCTGTGGGGCGCTGTGCGGGATGAACGTCGTGCAGACGCCGTCACCATGCGCGATGGTGGCGAGACGCTGGACGTGCGTTCCCAAGAGGCGGGAGAAGATCTCCGTCTCCGCCTCGCACAGCTGGGGGTACTGCTCGGCGACATGGGCGACCGGGCAGTGGTGCTGGCAGAGCTGCTCGCCGACCGGCGCGTTCCGCGCAGTGGCAGCGTACCCGTCCTTGCTCAGCGCCTTCGCGAGCGCCTCGGTGCGCTGCTCGGGCTCCGCCGATTCGACGGCCTCGCGGTAGGCCTCGGCCTGGTGCTCGAGCCGGTCGCGGGCGAAGGCCGCGACGGCGGCCTCACCTCCCGCGTTCTTCTCGATCCAGCGCAGGGCGTCCACGGCGAGCGAGTCGTACGACTGGTCGAAGGCGTCCCGGCCGCAGTCCGTGAGCGCGAAGACCTTGGCGGGGCGGCCGCGCGTACGGGCCCCGTACACGCGCTTCTCGCGGGCTTCGACGACATTGTCGGCGACGAGCGAGTCGAGATGCCGGCGGACGGCGGCCTGGGTGAGGCCGAGCCGCGTCGCCAGGTCGGCGACGGTCGACGGGCCGTGGTCCAGGACGGAGCGCGCGACGCGGTTGCGCGTGGAGCGCTCACCGGTCGCGAGTTCCTCCACGGGAGCCTCGTCGACGTTTTTCACAACGCCATTGTTGCGTAATTCCTCGGAGAGTGACAAGCGGCGTCCGGGCGGGTCCACGGTGCCGTGCATCACTCAGGTAAGGCTTACCTGACCTGCGGAAATGATCTCCGGGACGGCCGGCGGCCACACCCGGCGAGGGGTGCGGCCGCCGTCGTCGACAGGGGTCTCAGCGCCCCTGACCGGCCTCCACGGAGCCCTGATGACCTCGGACGATCACCTTCACCGGGATGTCGATCACGGGCTCGCGCCCGCTGTCCGAGCCGACCCGCAAAGTCCCTTTCAGGACGGTGCCGGGGGCCACGCCCGTCGTGTCGACGGTGAGCGTCACGGCCACTCGGTCGTACGGCACCTGCCCGGCGCCCTCCAGAGCGCCGTCGGCCGGGGAGGCGGTGAGCCAGGGCTGCCCGTCCTTCTCGGCCACCGCGTACGTGGTGGGGATGCTGCCCTCGTTGGTCAGGGCGAGCGTCCGGGTGGTCCGGGTGTCCGCCGGAGCCCGGACGGTCAGGGACCGCTGGTCGACGGTGACCCGGCCGGTGCCGAGCTCGCCGTCGACCAGGCGGACGCTGCCGGGCACGGCGGTGACCGTGATCCGGTCGCCCCAGTAGTGCGCGGCGCCGAGGACGACGTCGTAGTCCTGCCAGTTCGCCGGCACCTGGAACAGGTAGGCGCCGTCGGCGTCGGCGCGACGGGACGGCCCCACGCCCCCGCTGTACGCCGCTACGTGGGCGCCGGCGATCGGGAGCAGGTCGTTGGTGTCCGTCACCCGGCCGAGGATCACGGCGGTCCTGGTCTGGCGGAAGGAGATCACCGTGCCGTCGCGCAGCGCGGCCTCGTCCCGGGAGTAGATCAGGGCGCCCGCACCGGTGTGGCTCTCGGCGCCGATCGTCGCGGACGAACCGGTCTCCCGGCCGGTCCCGGAGAGGTCCCGGTAGCGCAGGGAGGCGGTGCCGTCCTCGCCGATCACGGCGGAGAAGCTGATCCGCTCACGGGCCGGAGGTCCGGCGATCCGCACGTTCCGCCATTCGACGACGACCGTCCGGTGCGGCGCGGTGCCGGTGGTGGCCCAGTACACGCCCGACCGGCCGTCGAGCGCGAGGTCGTCCCCGAAGGCGTGGAGGGTGCCGTCGGCCGTCCGCGCCCCGGGCGCGGCGAAGGAGAGCGTGCCGTCGACGGAGGCGGTGAGGGAGCGGTACGCCCGGCCGTAGAACGGCACGGGGAACGGCAGCCCGATGTCCGCCGTGCCGGACGCGCGGTCGGTGAAGCGGAGCTTGGTGGTCCCGCTCGGGAACGCGCCGCCGACGGCGGCCGAGCAGGCGGTGCCGAAGGTGTCGGTACGGGGCGTCAGCGCGATGTCCCGGGCGCCGCCGTCCCCGGCCACCTCGACCGGGACGTCGGCCGGCGAGGCACAGCGGTGGTCCGGGGTGACGGCCAGCCGGTACGCGCCGGCCGTCGGGAGCCGCAGGGTGTAGCGGCCGTCGGCGCCGGTCGTCGCGGTGGCCCCGGACGGCGTGGCGGTGACGACGGCGCCCGCCTCGGGGCCGGTGGCGCCCCTCACCGTCCCGGTGAGGTCGACGGCGGCGGGGGCCGCCTCGGCCCGCGCGGGCGCGGCGGCCAGGGCCAGGGGGAGGGCGAGAGCGGCGGCGAGCGCGGCGAGGGCTCTCCGCGGGTGACGCCGGGCGTGTCGGTCGTGTCGGTCGTGTCGGTGGGGTCGAACCAGGTGCACGGACTCTCCTTCACGGAAGGTGCGTTCACGGAAAATGCGCCACATGTGCGCACGATCACCCGATCGTGAAGGACGGGCGGGACGCGTGGGAAAGCTTTGACCCGCCACTTTCGGCCATTCCTCGAGCCCGGAAGCGGCCGGTGTCCCCGCCGACCGGAGCACCCGGACGGCTCTCTAGACTTCCGGGCATGAAGAACGAGTCCGTCGACCGCGCCGCCGTCCAGGTCCGTGGCCTGGTGAAGCGGTACGGAGCCAAGACCGCCGTCGACGGCCTCGACCTCGATGTCAGGACGGGCACCGTGACCGCCGTCCTCGGTCCGAACGGGGCCGGCAAGACCACCACGATCGAGACCTGCGAGGGCTACCGGAGGGCCGACGCCGGCACCGTCCGCGTCCTCGGCCTCGACCCGGTCGCCGACGCGGCCAGGCTGCGCCCGCGGATCGGCGTGATGCTCCAGTCCGGCGGCGTGTACTCCGGCGCCCGGGCCGACGAGATGCTCCGCCACATGGCGAAGCTGCACGCCCACCCGCTGGACGTGGACGCCCTGATCGAGCGCCTCGGCCTCGGCTCCTGCGGCCGGACCACCTACCGCAGGCTCTCCGGCGGCCAGCAGCAGCGCCTGGCGCTCGCGATGGCCGTCGTCGGCCGCCCCGAGCTGGTCTTCCTCGACGAGCCGACCGCCGGCCTCGACCCGCAGGCCCGCCACGCCACCTGGGACCTCGTCCGCGAGCTGCGGACCGACGGCGCCACCGTCGTCCTCACCACGCACTTCATGCAGGAGGCCGAGGAGCTGGCGGACGACGTCGCCATCGTCGACGCGGGCCGGGTCGCCGCCCAGGGCAGCCCCGAGGCGCTCTGCCGCGGCGGCGCCGAGAACACCCTCCGCTTCACCGGCCGCCCCGGGCTCGACCTGGGCTCGCTGCTCAAGGCGCTGCCCGACGGGACCCAGGCCGCCGAGCCGCTCCCGGGGACGTACCGCATCACCGGCGAGGTCGGCCCCCAGCTGCTCGCCACGGTGACCACCTGGTGCGCGCAGCACGGCGTGATGCCGGACGGCATCTCGGTCGAGCGCCACACCCTCGAAGACGTCTTCCTCGAACTGACCGGCAAGGAGCTGCGCTCATGAGCACGGGAACGTACTCCCCGAAGCCCGGAGCCGCGCCGGTCGGGCGCATGATCGCGGCGCAGACGGCCCTGGAGACCAGGATGCTGCTGCGCAACGGCGAGCAGCTGCTGCTCACGGTGATCATCCCGTCCCTGCTGCTGGTGCTCTTCTCGACCGTCGACATCGTCGACACCGGCTCCGAGAAGGCCGTCGACTTCCTCGCCCCCGGCGTCCTGGCGCTCGCCGTGATGTCCACCGCTTTCACCGGCCAGGCCATCGCGACCGGCTTCGAGCGCCGCTACGGGGTCCTCAAGCGGCTCGGCGCCTCGCCGCTCCCCCGGTGGGCGCTGATGACCGCCAAGACGCTCTCCGTCCTGGTCACGGAGATCCTCCAGGTGGCGCTGCTCACGGCGATCGCGCTCGGGCTCGGCTGGTCGCCCGAGGGCGACCCCTTCTCGGTCCTGGTCCTGCTCGTCCTCGGTACGGCGGCCTTCTCCGGGCTGGGCCTGCTGATGGCCGGCACGCTGCGCGCCGAGGCGACGCTGGCCGCCGCGAACCTGGTCTTCCTGCTGCTCCTGGTGGGCGGCGGGGTGATCGTGCCGCTCGACCGGTTCCCCGAAGCCGCCCGCGTCGTCCTGGAGCTGCTGCCGATCTCGGCGCTCTCGGACGGCCTGCGGGACGTGCTCCAGGGCGGTGCCACGCTCCCCTGGGGGCAGGCGCTGATCCTGGCCGTCTGGGCGGTCCTCGGCCTCGGCGCGGCGGCGAGGTTCTTCCGCTGGGAGTAGCGGCCGGCGGCGCCGGTGAGTAGCGACGGGGTGACGTTCCGGGGTGACTTCGCCCGTAACGCACCCCTCGTGAAAACACGCACAAGCCCCGCCCTACGATAGGGCCCGTGCTGACCCCCCTCGCCTCCATCGCCAAGCGCTGGACCCCGTCTCCCCGGACGCTCCGGCGCGCCGCGCTCTCCGCCGTCGTGATGAGCGTGCTCATCATCGTCACGGGAGGCGCGGTCCGGCTGACCGGTTCCGGTCTCGGCTGCGACACCTGGCCCAAGTGCACGGAAGACAGCCTGATCGTCACGCCCGAGCAGGGCTACCGCGGCATGATCGAGTTCGGCAACCGGATGCTGACGTACGTCCTGTCGGCCGCGGTCGGCTGGGCGATCATCGCGGCGCGCTCCACCAAGCCGTGGCGGCGCGGGCTGACCCGGCTCGGCTGGGCGCAGTTCTGGATCGTCGCCAGCAACGCGGTCATCGGCGGCATCACGGTCTGGATGGGCCTCAACCCGTGGACCGTCGCCGGCCACTTCCTCGCCGCCAACGCGCTCCTGACGGTCGCCGTGATCACCTGGCACCGCGCCGGCGAGGGCGACACGCCCCCCAGGCGCCGGGTGCCGGGACCGGTCCGCAAGCTCTCCTGGGCGATCGTCGCGGCCTCGGTCCTGCTGATCGTCCTCGGCACCGGTGTCACGGGCTCGGGCAAGCACGCGGGTGACAGCAGCGACGTCCCGCGCATGCCGTGGGACTGGACCGCCGCCGCCCATCTGCACGCCATCGCCGCCTGGGTGGTCTGCGCGCTCGCGCTCGCGATGTGGCTGGTGCTGCGGGTGGTCGACGCCCCGGACGACACCCGGGCGCGCGCCCGTGACCTGCTGATCGTGCTGCTCGCCCAGGGCGGGATCGGGTACGTCCAGTACTTCACCGGTGTCCCCGAGATCCTGGTCGGCGCCCATATGCTCGGCTCCGCGCTGATGTGGATCGCGGTCCTGCGCCTGGTCCTGAGCCTGCGCGAGCGCCCGCTCTCCGCCCCGGAGATCCCGGCCCGGTCGGACGCGGTACTGACCGAGGCGTAGAGCCGGTCAGCGCAGGCCGTAGATCCTGCGCGCGTTGCCCGAGGCGATCATCGCGGCCACCCGCTGGGCGTCGGTGAAGGACCAGGAGCCGTCGGCGACCCATTCGCCGAGAACCCGGCCGAGCGCGCCCCGGAAGACGTTCGCCGCGACGACGTGCAGTTCGGGCAGGGCCTGGGCGCCGCTGGAGAAGAGCAGCTTGCCGAAGGGCGCCTGCTCCAGGAGTTCGGCGAGGACGGCCGCCGCCCTGGCCCCGGTCCTGGCGAGGACGGAGCCCAGGTCCGCGTAGACGTGCGGGAAGAGGGCGGTCAGCTCGGCCGCCTGGCGGTGGTACGGGTATCCGTGCAGCAGCACGAGGTCGGCGCCCAGGCCGCCGGTGGCGGCGGCGAACTCCGCGAGCCCGGCCGGATCCTCGTTCCCCACGTGCAGTTGGAGCGGCCGGCCCGCGCCGACTGCGACCCAGAGCAGATGGCGCAGCAGCACCGGGTCGGTGATCCGGCCGCCGGCCGCGCGGGCGGCCAGCCAGCGCCCGGCCGCCCCCCGTACCTCGCCGGGCCCCGGCGGCTCGGCGGCCTGGGCGAGCCCCCGGCTCACGCCGGCCACCGAGGTGAAGGCGACGGCCGTCGTGGCGGCGCCGTGGACGGCCTCGGCGAGGTTGGCGAGGAGCGACTCGACGGATCCTGAGGTGTCGGCCACCTGCTCGGCGAGGAGTTCCAGGCGGACGATCTCGTGCGCGTCGGCGGCACCGGCGGAGGCGAGTTCGGCGGGATCGGTCAGATCGCCGGGCAGGCCCGTGTCGACCAGGTACGTGGCGATCCCGGAGGCGCGCAGCAGTCTGCGCCCGGACTCCAGGACGCCCAGCTCGCGGCGGCGGGCGAGGTAGCGGGCCGGTGGGCAGTGCGGTTCAAGGCCCAGCAGCGGCGGGCACCAGCGACGGACCGCGAATCCGGTCTGGGTGTCGAAGAAGGTGGTGCCGGGCGCGGCAGGACCGCCGGTCCTGCCGAGGTGGGTCTCGAAGGTGCCGAGGCCGAGCTCCGTACGGAGCACCCCGTGGCAGTACTGGTCCACCAGGCTCGGGGTCTCGATCATTCGGGGGGCTCCCTGCGTGGACGTTCTTCCACACGTCCTAACGGGTGAGCCCCACCCGAGGTTGTCGCCTTCCGCGTCGAACGGATACGCGGGGGAGGCGGGTTACGCGTTCGACGGGCCGCCGAGCTGGATCCCGGCCATCCGGGACCACTCGTACGGGCCGGTGACGACCTTCGCGGCGAACTCGCCGTCGAACTCGTCGTGGAGGGTGAGGCCGGCCTTCTCGGCCGCCTGCTCGGCGATCGCGTACGTGGGGGCCACCAGGTCGCCCCAGCCGCCGTCCTCGCCGACGAGGACGATCCGGGTGCCGGCCTGGCCGATGTGGGCGAGCTGCCCCTCGGCGCCGCCGTGCTCCTTGGAGAACGTCCGGATCTGCTTGGCGAGCCTGGCCGCCCTGCGCTCCGCCTGCTTCGTGTCTGCCATGACAAGGATGCTACCGACGGGTAGATCAATTGGCGACGGCCGGGCACGTGGTCTTGCCCACGTGCACCGGCCGTAGCGGGGGTCCTGCGGTGCTACCTCAGGAAGGGGTCGACCGCGACCGCCACGAAGAGCAGCGAGACATAGGTGATCGACCAGTGGAAGAGGCGCATCTCCTTGAGCTTCGCGCCGGTCGCGCCGTTCTTCGCGCGGTTCAGCAGCGCGTGCGCCTCCCAGAGCCACCAGCCGCCGGTGAGCAGCGCCACCGCCGTGTAGAACCAGCCGGTGTACCCGAGCGGGGTGAGCAGCAGCGAGACCGCGACCATCACCCAGCTGTAGGCGACGATCTGCTTGGCCACGACCTTGTTGGAGGCGAGCACGGGGAGCATGGGGACACCGGCGCGCGCGTAGTCGTCCTTCACCTTCATCGACAGCGGCCAGTAGTGCGGCGGCGTCCAGAAGAAGATGACGAGGAAGAGGATGATCGCGGCCCACGACATCGAGTCGGTCACGGCCGACCAGCCGATGAGCACCGGCAGACAGCCGGCGATGCCGCCCCAGACGATGTTCTGGGCGGTGCGCCGCTTGAGGATCATCGTGTAGATCACGACGTAGAACAGCAGCGCGCCCAGCGAGAGCGCGGCCGAGAGCCAGTTGACCAGCAGGCCGAACCAGAGCGTGGAGACCACCGCGAGGGTCAGGCCGAAGACGAGGCCCTCCCGCGGGGTCAGGACACCGGTGACCAGCGGGCGCTGCGAGGTGCGGTCCATCAGCGCGTCGATGTCGCGGTCGATGTACATGTTCAGCGCGTTGGCGCCGCCCGCCGACAGATAGCCGCCGAAGCAGGTGGCCAGGACCAGCCACAGGTTCGGCACGCCCTGCTCGGCGAGGAACATCACCGGAACGGTGGTGATGAGCAGCAGCTCGATGATCCGCGGCTTGGTCAGCGCCACGTATGCCTTGACGCGGGCCCCGAACGGCCGATGGCCCCCCGGGCTGGGAGTCAAGACGACCCCTGCGGGTCGGGACTCGACGGCCGTCACGCACACCCCTGACAGAGAATTCCCAGCAAGCTCCCCGGATGAAGACGGGGTGAAGACTTGCGCGTACCACGCCACTCTAGACGTTGCCCATACGCCGATCTTCGCGGGGGTGGGGTCGTGTTGAGGGGGCTCGTCCCAAGGGGTGGACAGTGCTGCGCCCGGTGCTCGGGAGGCGAAGTGACGGAGTCGCCCGCAGTCTTGACGTGTCTGCTCATCTGAGGGCCCCAGACCCGAAATGATGGCGTTCTGACGGGGGTAGGCTCGGCAGCGCCGGTACACCCTCAGTCACCGGTTTCCCGTACATGTGGAGAGGAGCCCTGACTCAGGGTGAGCACTCAGCCGACCACCTCAGAGCTCGACTGGACCGAGCTGGATCAGCGGGCCGTGGACACCGCCCGCATCCTGGCAGCGGACGCCGTACAGAAGGTCGGCAACGGCCATCCCGGTACGGCCATGAGCCTGGCGCCCGCCGCGTACACCCTCTTCCAGAAGGTGATGCGGCACGACCCGGCGGACCCGGAGTGGGTGGGGCGCGACCGTTTCGTGCTCTCCGCCGGCCACTCGTCCCTGACCCTCTACACCCAGCTGTACCTGGGTGGCTTCGGTCTTGAGCTGGACGACCTGAAGGCGTTCCGCACCTGGGGCTCGAAGACCCCGGGCCACCCGGAGTACGGGCACACCGCGGGCGTCGAGACGACGACGGGCCCGCTGGGCCAGGGTGTCGCCAACGCCGTGGGCATGGCGATGGCCGCCCGCTACGAGCGCGGTCTGTTCGACCCGGAGGCGGCCCCCGGCACCTCCCCGTTCGACCACCGGATCTACGCGATCGCCGGTGACGGCTGCCTGCAGGAGGGCATCTCCGCCGAGGCGTCCTCGCTGGCCGGTCACCAGAAGCTCGGCAACCTGATCCTGCTGTGGGACGACAACCACATCTCGATCGAGGGCGACACCGAGACGGCCGTGTCCGAGGACACGATGAAGCGGTACGAGGCGTACGGCTGGCACGTCCAGCGCGTCGAGCCGCAGGCCAACGGCGACCTGGACCCGGCCGCGCTGTTCGCGGCGATCAAGGCCGCCGAGGCCGAGACCGAGCGTCCGTCGTTCATCGCGATGCGCTCGATCATCGCCTGGCCCGCCCCGAACGCGCAGAACACCGAGGCCGCGCACGGCTCGGCGCTCGGCGACGAGGAGATCGCGGCCACCAAGCGGATCCTCGGCTTCGACCCGGAGCAGACCTTCGAGGTCGCCGACGAGGTCATCGCCCACACCCGCTCGCTGGGCGACCGCGGCCGTGAGGCCCGCGCCGCGTGGGAGAAGTCCCTCGCCGAGTGGCGTACGGCCAACCCGGAGCACGCGGCCACCTTCGACCGCATCCAGGCCAACGAACTGCCGGAGGGCTGGGAGAACAAGCTCCCCGTCTTCGAGGCGGGCAAGGGCATCGCGACCCGCGCCGCGTCCGGCAAGGTCCTGCAGTCGCTCGGCGCGGTCATCCCGGAGCTGTGGGGCGGCTCGGCCGACCTGGCCGGCTCGAACAACACGACGATCGACAAGACCTCGTCGTTCCTGCCCGAGGGCAACCCGCTGCCCGAGGCGGACCCGTACGGCCGCACGATCCACTTCGGCATCCGCGAGCACTCCATGGCCGCGGAGATGAACGGCATCGCGCTGCACGGCAACACTCGCGTCTACGGCGGCACCTTCCTGGTGTTCTCCGACTACATGCGCAACGCGGTGCGGCTCTCCGCGCTGATGCACCTGCCGGTGACGTACGTCTGGACCCACGACTCGATCGGTCTGGGCGAGGACGGCCCGACGCACCAGCCGGTGGAGCACCTGGCCTCGCTGCGCGCGATCCCGGGTCTGAACGTCGTCCGTCCTGCGGACGCCAACGAGACCGCCATCGCCTGGCGCGAGATCACCAAGCGCCACACCCGCGTGTTCGGCAAGGGCGCCCCGCACGGCCTCGCGCTGACCCGCCAGGGTGTTCCGACGTACGACTGGAACGACGACGCGGCCAAGGGCGGGTACGTCCTGTTCGACGCCGAAGGCGGCGAGGCGCAGGTCGTGCTGATCGGTACCGGCTCCGAGGTGCACGTGGCCGTCGAGGCCCGCGAGCAGCTGCAGGCCGCCGGCGTCCCGACCCGCGTGGTCTCGATGCCGTCCGTCGAGTGGTTCGAGGAGCAGGACCAGGCGTACAAGGACTCCGTCCTGCCGCCGTCGGTGAAGGCGCGCGTGGCCGTCGAGGCCGGTATCGGTCTCACCTGGCACAAGTACGTCGGCGACGCCGGCCGGATCGTCTCGCTGGAGCACTTCGGCGCCTCGGCCGACGCGAAGGTCCTCTTCCGCGAGTTCGGCTTCACGCCGGAGGCCGTGGCCGCCGCCGCCCGGGAATCTCTCGCCGCCGCGGCGCGCTGACGCCACTAGACACGATTTTTGGAGAACCTCTCATGACAGACGCTCTCAAGCGCCTCTCCGACGAAGGCGTCGCGATCTGGCTGGACGACCTCTCGCGCCAGCGGATCACGTCCGGGAACCTGGCCGAGCTGATCGACCAGCAGCACGTGGTGGGTGTCACCACCAACCCGTCCATCTTCCAGAAGGCGATCTCGGAGGGCCACGGTTACGACCAGCAGCTCGCCGACCTCGCCGCGCGCAAGGTGACCGTGGACGAGGCCATCCGCATGATCACGACGGCTGACGTGAGGGACGCCGCCGACATCCTGCGCCCGGTGTTCGACTCCACCGACGGCCAGGACGGCCGGGTCTCGATCGAGGTCGACCCCCGCCTCGCCCACAACACGGCGGCGACCATCGCCGAGGCCAAGCAGCTGGCCTGGCTGGTGGACCGTCCCAACACCCTCATCAAGATTCCGGCCACCAAGGCGGGTCTGCCGGCGATCACCGAGGTCATCGGCCTCGGCATCAGCGTCAACGTGACGCTGATCTTCTCGCTGGAGCGCTACCGCGCGGTCATGGACGCCTACCTGGCCGGTCTGGAGAAGGCCCGCGAGCGCGGTCTCGACCTCTCCAAGATCCACTCGGTGGCCTCCTTCTTCGTCTCCCGCGTGGACTCGGAGATCGACAAGCGCCTGACCGCCCTCGGCACGGACGAGGCGCTCGCCCTCAAGGGCAAGGCCGCCCTCGCCAACGCCCGTCTGGCCTACGAGGCCTACGAAGAGGTGTTCTCCTCCGAGCGCTGGGCCGGCCTGGACAAGGCGCAGGCCAACAAGCAGCGTCCGCTGTGGGCCTCGACCGGCGTCAAGGACCCGGCGTACAAGGACACGCTGTACGTCGTCGACCTGGTCGCGCCCGGCACGGTGAACACCATGCCGGAGGCGACCCTGGAGGCCACCGCCGACCACGGCGAGGTCACCGGCGACACCGTTCGCGGCACCTACGAGCAGGCCCGCGCGGAGCTGGACGCCGTCGAGAAGCTCGGCATCAGCTACGACGACGTGGTACAGCTGCTGGAGGACGAGGGCGTCGAGAAGTTCGACGCGTCCTGGAACGACCTTCTCAAGTCGACCGAGGCGGAGCTGCAGCGCCTCGCACCTTCGGAGGCGTAAGCACTTTGAGCGCAGTCCACGGAGCCAACCCGCTCCGTGACGCCGCAGACCGACGGCTCCCGCGTATCGCGGGGCCGTCGGGTCTGGTGATCTTCGGTGTCACGGGCGATTTGTCCCGTAAGAAGCTGATGCCTGCCGTCTACGACCTCGCGAACCGCGGCCTGCTGCCGCCGGGCTTCTCGCTGATCGGCTTCGCCCGTCGCGAGTGGCAGAACGAGGACTTCGCGCAGGAGGTCCACGACGCCGTCGAGCAGCACGCGCGCACCCCGTTCCGCGAGGAGGTGTGGCAGCAGCTGATCCAGGGGATGCGTTTCGTCCAGGGCGACTTCGACGACGACGACGCCTTCGAGCAGCTGAAGTCCACCATCGAGGAGCTGGACAAGGCGCAGGGCACCGGAGGCAACTTCGCCTTCTACCTGTCCGTGCCGCCGAAGTTCTTCCCGCTCGTCGTCCAGCAGCTGAAGAAGCACGGCCTGGCCGACCAGAAGGACGGTTCCTGGCGCCGCGCGGTCATCGAGAAGCCCTTCGGCCACGACCTGGTCTCCGCCAAGGAGCTCAACGAGGTCGTCCACGAGGTCTTCCCGCCCGAGGCGGTCTTCCGGATCGACCACTACCTCGGCAAGGAGACCGTCCAGAACATCCTGGCGCTCCGCTTCGCCAACACCCTCTTCGAGCCGATCTGGAACCGGTCGTACGTCGACCACGTGCAGATCACCATGGCCGAGGACATCGGCATCGGCGGCCGCGCCGGCTACTACGACGGCATCGGCGCCGCCCGTGACGTCATCCAGAACCACCTCCTCCAGCTGCTCGCGCTCACCGCGATGGAGGAGCCGGCCTCCTTCGACGCGGACGCGCTCGCGGCCGAGAAGACCAAGGTGCTCGGCGCGGTGAAGCTGCCCAAGGACCTGGGCGCCTCGACCGTGCGCGGCCAGTACGCGCCGGGATGGCAGGGCGGCGCCAAGGCCGTCGGCTATCTGCAGGAGGACGGGATCGACCCCAAGTCGAAGACCGACACCTACGCGGCCATCAAGGTGGAGATCGACAACCGCCGCTGGGCGGGCGTCCCCTTCTACCTCCGTACCGGCAAGCGGCTCGGCCGCCGCGTCACCGAGATCGCGGTGGTCTTCCAGCGGGCTCCGCACTCCCCCTTCGACAAGACGGCGACGGAGGAGCTGGGCCAGAACGCCCTGGTCATCCGCGTCCAGCCGGACGAGGGCGTGACCATGCGGTTCGGCTCCAAGGTGCCGGGCACCTCGATGGAGGTCCGGGACGTGTCGATGGACTTCGCCTACGGCGAGTCCTTCACGGAGTCCAGCCCCGAGGCGTACGAGCGGCTCATCCTCGATGTGCTCCTCGGCGACTCGAACCTCTTCCCGCGCGTCGAGGAGGTCGAGCTCTCCTGGAAGATCCTCGACCCGATCGAGCAGTACTGGGACGCGCACGGCAAGCCGGCGCAGTACCCGTCCGGGACCTGGGGTCCGGTCGAGGCGGACGAAATGCTCGCACGAGACGGACGGAGCTGGCGCCGGCCATGAAGACCGACCTCACGGACACCACGTCCAGCAAGATCAACAAGGCGCTGGTGCTCGGGCGGCGTGCCATCGGCACGCCCGCCGTCGGGATGGTGCTCACCCTCGTCATCGTCACGGACGAGGAGAACGCCTACGACGCGCTGAAGGCGGCCAACGACGCGTCCCGTGAACACCCTTCGCGCACCCTCGTGGTCATCAAGCGGGCCTCCCGCTCGCCGCGGGACCGCGCGAAGGCCCGGCTCGACGCCGAGGTCCGCCTCGGCGCCGACGCCAGCACCGGCGAAACGGTTGTCCTCCGCCTGTACGGCGAGGTCGCCGAGCACGCCCAGTCGGTGGTGCTGCCGCTCCTCCTGCCGGACGCGCCCGTCGTCGTCTGGTGGGCGGTCAACGCCCCGGCCGACCCGGCGAACGACCCGCTGGGCTCGCTCGCCCAGCGCCGGGTGACCGACACCTACGCGGCCGAGCAGCCGATCCAGGAGCTGACCGGCCGCGCGGACACGTACACCCCGGGCGACACGGACCTGGCCTGGACCCGGATCACCCCGTGGCGCTCGATGCTGGCCGCCGCGCTCGACCAGGTCGTGTGCGAGGTCACCTCGGCCGAGGTCGAGGGCGAGGAGTTCAACCCGAGCGTCGAGCTGCTCGCCATGTGGCTGGCGGACCGGCTGAAGGTGCCGGTGCGCCGGTCCACCTCGCAGGGGCCCGGGCTCACCTCCGTACGGATGCAGTCCTCCTCAGGGCCGATCATCCTCGACCGGCCGGACGGCTCGCTCGCGACGCTCTCCATCCAGGGGCAGCCGGACCGTGCCGTGGCGCTCAAGCGCCGCGACACCGCCGAGCTGATCGCGGAGGAGCTGCGCCGGCTCGACCCGGACGACACCTACGCCTCGGCGCTGCGGTTCGGGCTCGACCGGCTGGACGAGGAGGCGAAGGTGACGGCTCCGCAGGAGCCGGTCGCGGCCGACCCGGCGCCCGAGCCGGCCAAGGCGCCCGCGAAGAAGGCCCCGGCCAAGAAGGCGGCGGCCAAGTGAGCACTCCGCAGCTCGTCGTCCACCGCGACAAGGAGCTGATGGCGCAGGCCGCGGCGGCCCGGCTGATCACCCGGATCGTGGACGCGCAGGCGGCCCGCGGCTCGGCGTCCGTGGTCCTCACGGGCGGCCGGAACGGCAACGGACTGCTCGCGGCGCTCAGTTCGGCCCCCGCCCGGGACGCGATCGACTGGTCGCGGCTCGATCTGTGGTGGGGCGACGAGCGGTTCCTGCCCGAGGGCGACCCGGAGCGGAACGTCACCCAGGCCCGCGCGGCGCTGCTCGACAGCGTCCCGCTGGACCCGGCGCGCGTGCACGCCATGCCGGCCTCGGACGGGCCGTACGGCAGCGACGTCGAGGCCGCGGCCGCGGCCTACGCCGCCGAACTGGCCGCGGCGGCCGGTCCGGAGGACCATGGCGCGGTGCCGTCCTTCGACGTGCTGATGCTGGGCGTCGGCCCGGACACGCACGTGGCCTCGCTCTTCCCCGAGCTGCCCGCGGTCCGCGAGACGGAGCGCACGGTGGTGGGCGTGCACGGCGCGCCGAAGCCGCCGCCGGTCCGGATCTCGCTGACGCTGCCCGCCATTCGGGCCGCGCGTGAGGTCTGGCTGCTCGCGGCCGGCGAGGACAAGGCGAAGGCGGCGGCGATCGCGCTCTCCGGGGCGGGTGAGATCCAGGCCCCGGCGGCGGGCGCCCACGGCCGCTCGCGGACGCTCTGGCTGCTCGACGCGGCGGCCGCGTCGGAGCTGCCGCGCGATCTGTACCCGCCGGCCTCGGCCTGACGGACGCTCATCGGCGCTCGTGGGAGGCCCGGTTCACCGCACGGTGGACCGGGCCTTCCGCGTCTCCCCCACCTGCTCGAGGAAGGGCGCGAGCAGCTCGGGGACCGCGTCGGCAGCGAAGGCCAGGCCCTCGCTCTGCCCGGCGTCGTACACGTCGTACCCGCCGCTGCCCGCCGCCGTCGTCGCGGTCAGGGTGACCAGGCCCGCGCGACGCTGGAAGTACGACTGCTTGACCGTCCAGCCGATGACGCCGCCGCGCTCCAGGGCGACCGTGGTCCGGCGGATCGTACCGGAACGGGTCACCAGATAGCCGCCGCTGACGCCGTGTCCGAGACTGCGGTACGCGTCGAGGGCGGCCGCCACGGCGAGGACGCCGAGGACGAGGGCGCAGCCCACGGCCACGTAGAGCAGGACGGGGGTGAGGAGGAGGCCGAGAAGGGCGAGGACCGCGACCGGGACGGACACGCTCCACAGCGCCCAGCCCAGCCGCCGGGTACGGGCCGCGCGGGGATGGGCGGTGAGCGGCGCGTCCGTCGGGGACTCCGCCTGGCGGAGCACCTGGGCGGCGACCCGGTCGGCGACGGCGCGGGGCGCCGCGGGCAGCAGGGTCTTGTTCTCGGTGTGCTCGTCCTCGTCGCGCTCGGTGAGTCCGGTGGCGACGGCGTCGACACGGGCGGCCCGGCACATCCGGACGCCGAGCGGCTCGACCAGTTCGACGCCGCGCAGGCGCCGCTCCTCGATGGAGATCGACCGGGCGGTGAACAGGCCGCGGCGGACCCGCAGGGTGCCGCCGGGCTCGCGCTCCAGGCGGTAGTTCCACCACATCTCGACCCAGAGGCCGAGGGCGCCGACGGTGCCGCCGAGGACGGCGAGGAGGATCAGGACGAGGATCATCGACACGATCGAGGTGTCCTGGAACCGGTCCCCTATCCAGTCGATGACCTCCTCCTGGGCCCCGAACCACTCGCTGACCTGCATCACGGCACCGGCCGCCGCACCGCCGAGGAGGACGGAGACGAAGGAGACCGGGGCGTAGCGGATCCAGCGCGGGTCGAGTGCGGCGAGGGCGCCGTCGTGGCGGGTGTCCTCGGCTGCGGGGGCCGCGCGGTCGAGCAGCGCGCGGCGGAGCCGCTCGCCCTCGGCCCGGGCCACGGGGTCGAGTTCGAGGGTGGACTCGCCGCCGCCGTTGTGCTCGCCGGTGCCGATGCGGACCTTGACCAGGCCGAGGACGCGCTGCAGCGGGTTGGCGGTCAGGTCGACGCTGCGGATCCGCTCGCGGGCCAGCGAGCGGCGCTTGACCAGCAGGAGCCCGGTGTGGAGTTCGGCCCGTTCGGTGCCGATGCGATAGCGGGTGCGGCGCCAGCGGACGTAGTCGCCGGCCGAGCCGAGGCCGACGAGGAGGAGCGCCCCGGCGAGGATCAGGGCGAGGGTCGTGCCGGCGGACAGCGCGTTGGTCAGGCCGAAGTACGTGGGCAGGGCGGCGCCGACGGCGACGCCCGCGAGGACGACCGCCGTGACCAGGACCGTACGCCGGTCGAGGCGCCGCCAGTCGTCGGGGATGTCGCTTCCCGGCTCGCTCACGTGGCGTCCCCGGGGGTGGCCTGGGTGATGCGGGTGAGCTTCTCGGCGAGCTCCGCGGCGAGCGCGTGGTCGAGGCCCTCGATCCGCAGCGCCCCCTTGGCGGAGGCCGTGGTGACGGTGACCGTGGCGAGCCGGTACAACTGCTCCAGGGGGCCGCGGACGGTGTCGACGGTCTGGATCCTGGACATGGGCGCGATCCGCCACTCCTGCCAGAAGACCCCGGTGCGGACGTAGACGGCGTCCTCCGTGACCTCCCAGCGGTGGACCCGGAACCACCAGGAGGGGAAGAACGCGGCGCAGGCGAGGCCGCCGACCGCGAGGACGGCGGCGGGCAGCCACAACCAGAACCGGGCCGGTTCGATGAGCGCCCCGAGCACGGCGAGCGGGACCACCGGGACGGCGGTGGTGACCAGCCACTGGGTGCGCCACCAGCCGACGGCCCGTTCGTTCAGTGTGTTCCGCGGCGGCCGCAGCCGCAGCTCGCCCCGTACCGCGTTCTCCCCCCTCATCGCTTCTACCTCCCGCGCAGCGACCGGTACTGGGCGACGAGCCCGGCGGTGGACGGGTCGAGATGCTCCCCGCTCTCGATCACGCCCTCGGTCAGCACGGGCTCGATCCTCTTGGCGAGGACCTTGCCCAGCTCGACGCCCCACTGGTCGAAGGAGTCGATGTTCCAGATCGCGCCCTGGACGAAGACCTTGTGCTCGTAGAGCGCGACGAGCTGACCGAGGACGAAGGGGGTGAGTTCCTTCGCCAGGATCGTCGTCGTCGGGTGGTTGCCCTGGAACGTCTTGTGCGGGACGAGTTCCTCGGCGACGCCCTCGGCGCGCACCTCGTCGGCGGTCTTGCCGAAGGCGAGGGCCTGGGTCTGGGCGAAGAAGTTGGCCATCAGCAGGTCGTGCTGGGCGACGAGGCCGGGGGTCAGGTCGGCGACGGGCTCGGCGAAGCCGATGAAGTCGGCGGGGATGAGCTTCGTGCCCTGGTGGATCAACTGGTAGTACGCGTGCTGCCCGTTGGTGCCGGGGGTGCCCCAGACGACCGGTCCGGTCTGCCAGTCGACGGGGTTGCCGTCGCGGTCGACGGACTTGCCGTTGGACTCCATGTCGAGCTGCTGGAGGTAGGCCGTGAACTTCGAGAGGTAGTGCGAGTACGGCAGGACCGCGTGCGACTGGGCGTCGAAGAAGCCGCCGTACCAGACCCCGAGGAGCCCGAGGAGGAGCGGCGCGTTCTCGGCGGGCGGGGCGGTGCGGAAGTGCTCGTCGACGAGGTGGAAGCCGTCGAGCATCTCGCGGAACCGCTCCGGGCCGATGGCGATCATCAGGGAGAGCCCGATGGCGGAGTCGTACGAGTACCGGCCGCCGACCCAGTCCCAGAACTCGAACATGTTGCCGGTGTCGATGCCGAAGTCCCGCACCTTCTCGGCGTTGGTGGAGAGGGCGACGAAGTGCTTGGCGACGGCGTCCTGACCGGCCCCGAGGCCGGTGAGCAGCCAGTCCCGGGCGGACGTGGCGTTGGTGACGGTCTCGATGGTGGTGAAGGTCTTGGACGCGACGATGAAGAGCGTCTCGGCCGGGTCGAGGTCGCGGACGGCCTCGTGGAGGTCGGCGCCGTCGACGTTGGAGACGAAACGGAACGTCAGGTCCCGCTGGGTGTGGGAGCGCAGGACCTCGTACGCCATGGCGGGGCCGAGGTCGGAGCCGCCGATGCCGATGTTCACGATGTTCTTGATGGGCTTGCCGGTGTGACCGGTCCAGGCGCCGGCGCGGACCTTGTCGGCGAAGGCCGCCATCTTGTCGAGGACGGCGTGGACGGCCGGGACGACGTTCTCGCCGTCGACCTCGACGACGGCGTCGCGCGGCGCGCGGAGCGCGGTGTGCAGGACCGCGCGGTCCTCGGTGGTGTTGATCTTCTCGCCGCGGAACATGGCGTCACGCAGCTCGGCCACGCCGGTGGCGGCGGCCAGCTCGCGCAGCAGCGCGAGGGTCTCGTCGGTGACGAGGTGCTTGGAGTAGTCCAGATACAGATCGCCGACGCGCAGCGTGTACGCGGTGCCGCGGTCCGGGTCGGTGGCGAACAGCTCGCGCAGTTGGGTGTCTCCCAGCTGCTCGCGGTGCTTGCCGAGGGCGGCCCACTCCGGCGTCCGGTTGAGCCTCGTACGTCCTTCTGCGTTCATCTCGGACATCGCCTACTTCTTCTCTTCCTGCCTGCTTGCCCCGCTGCGACTCCAACCTAGTTGATCGTCGGGGCGGAAGGCGCGCGGCGACTCAGTGACCGCCGCGATGCAGCCGGCCTGCGTAGCGGGCCTCCAGAACCGCGTTGCGCTCATGCCCGCCGGGGATGTTGGCGGAGACGTACACGGGCGGCTCGTGGCCCTCGGCGAGGAGCAGGGCGACGGCTTCGGCGACCACCATCTGCACGAGGAGGGAGGAGGTGAGGGTCGAGACCCCGCAGAGCGCGCCGCCGCCCGGGAGGGGGAGCACGGCGTCGCCGGTGGGGGCGCCGTTGTCGAGGACGGCGTCCGCGAGGTCGGCGAGGCGCTTGCCGCTCGCGTGCAGGGCGGGGACGGCGTGGGTGTGTTCGAGCGAGGTGAGCGCGACGAGCGGGTGGCCCGCGCCGGTCACTTTGAGGGCCAGCTCCACGACGGAGTTGTTGACCCCGGAGTTGGAGATGACGACGAAGAGATCCTGCGGGCGGGGCGTCGCGAGGTCGTAGAGCCGGTCGGCGAGCCCGGGGGAGCGCTCCAGCAGAGGATCGGCGAGCACGGACGGGTCCTCGCCGCCGCGCAGCACGAGGTCGGCGAGCGCGATCCGGCTGGTCGGCACGAGCCCGCCGGCCCGCCCGGCGACCTCCAGGGCGGCGGCCTGCGAGTGTCCGGTGCCGAAGGCGTGGATCACCCCGTCCGCGGCGACACAGTCGGCGAAGAGCCGCGCGGCGACACCGACCGCGTCCTTGTTGCCCGCGACGACCCGCTCGACGGCCTGACGCGCGACATCGACGAACAGCTCGGCACCGAGGGCGGTTTGGGGCATGACAGGACCTCCATTGAATGACCGAACCGAAGTGGAACAAGACAGTCGGCTCAATGAACCAGCCCGCCGCCGCCACCGTCAAGGGCCCAACCGACCCAGGACGACGACGCGGCGCGAAGCGCCCGTGGCGTGGGGCCCGGGGCACAGCCCCGTACCACCGGCCCCCGGCAGGGTTTCGGGAAGGGGCGGGGTGGGGGAATCCCGCCGTCACGCCAGGAGCCGCGCCAGCGCCACCGCGCCCCCCACCCCGTCCCGCACCGCCGCCGGCGTGAGCCCCCACGCGCCGACCCGGTCCGCGAGCCGGGCCAGCAGCGGGCCGTCGGGGCCGGTCAGGCCGCCCGTGACGACCAGCGGCTCCCCCGGTCGCGGCTCCAGCGCCCGTACCGTCGCGGCGAGTTCGTCGGCCGCCCGGTCCAGGAGCGTGCGGGCCACCTCGTCCCCGCCCCGGGCCACGTCCACCACCAGCGGGCTGAGTGCCGCCAGCCGGACGGGGTGGCCGCCGAACCCGTACCCGACGACGGCCTCCTTGCTCAGGCCCCCGCACACCTCCCCCACGGGCCCCGTGAGGGCCGTGCGCGGGCCCCGCCCGTCCAGGGCCCGCAGTACCGCCCGCAGCGCCTCGCGCCCCAGCCAGAAGCCGCTGCCCCCGTCGCCGAGCAGCCAGCCGTCGCCGTCCACGGCCCGGACCACCCTGCGCCCGGCCACCCGCGCGGCGGTGGCGCCCGTGCCCGCGATCAGCACGAGCCCGTCCTCCGGGACGCCGGGCCCTGCGGCGAAGGCGATGTCCGCGTCCCCGAGGACCTCGACCCGGACGCCCCCGGGGACGCCCGCCCCGCCCAGCGCCTCCAGCAGACCCGCGCGGGCGTTCGCCACGCCACCGCCCGGGCCGCCGCCCGCGAAGCCGGCCACCACGGAGACGACCGCGCCCGCCCGCCCCGGCGGCACGGCGCCGCCCAGGGCCCGCGCCAGGTTCTCCACGAGAGCCGCGGCGGGGACGCTCAGCGCGTTCCCGGGGCCGCCCGCGCCCTCCGCCAGCACCGCACCCGTCGCCGCGTCCGCGAGCCGTGCCCTGATCCGCGTACCCCCGGCGTCGATGCCGAGCACGCACTCCTGAATCCTGGATTCGTTCATCAGCCCGCATGGTGGTTGATAGATTCACCGCTCGACAAGCCCCCCGCACCGGGCGGCCGGTCAGGAGGGAACACCGCCGTGATCACCGCTCTCATCCGCTCCGAACTGCCCCGCATGTCCGGATCCTTGCGCAGGGTCGGCAACTGGGTCCTCGACGACCCGGGCCGGGTGACCGGCGTCTCGGCCGCCGAGCTGGGCCGCCGTACCGGAACGTCCCAGGCCACCGTGACGCGCTTCTGCCAGGCTCTGGGCCTCGGCTCGTACCAGGAACTCCTGCTGGCCCTCGCGCAGGAGCGGGGCGAGAGCGAACGCCCCGGCGAGACCCGCCCCCTCGGCCCCGACATCGGCCCCGACGACCCGCTCGACCAGGTCGTCGCCGCCGTCGCCCAGGCCGATCTGCTGGCCCTGCGCCGCACGGCCGAGCACCTCGACCTCGACGCCCTGGAGGGCGCCGCCCGCACCCTCGCCAAGGCCCGCCGGATCGACGTCTACGGCGTCGGGGCCTCCGGCATGGTCGCCCAGGAGACCCAGGCCCGGCTCTTCAGCATCGGCTGCGACGCCCGCGGCTGGACGGAGGTGCACGCGGCGGAGACCTCGGCGGCGCTGCTCACGCCCGCGGACGCGGTGGTGGCGCTCTCCCACTCCGGCGCCACCCGCGAGGTCCTCTCCCCGCTGCGGCTGGCCTCCGAACGGGGCGCGCGCACGGTCGCGGTGACCGGCGATCCCCGCTCCCCCGTCGCCCGGGCCGCTTCGATCCATCTGACGTCGACCTCGGCCGAGACCAGCTTCCGGCGCGGCGGTTTCGGGACGCGCCACTCGGTGCTGCTGATCCTGGACTGCCTCTACGCGCGCGTGGCGCAGCTGACGTACGAGCGGGCGACCGCCGCGATGGCGCTCACGGCGCACATTCCCGGCAACCACCGCTAGAGCAGCCGTACATACGGACACACAGCCGCACAAACGGACGCAGCCACCCGTCCGGACGCAGCCACCCATACATACACGAACGGGCCCTGCCCGCGAACCACGTTCGCGGGCAGGGCCCGTTCGTCACACTGTCACACCACGCTCAGATCTCGCCGCGCAGCTTGGCGAGCGCCTCCGCGAGGATCGCCTCGCCGTCCGCGTCGCTGCGCCGCTCGCGTACGTACGCGAGGTGCGTCTTGTACGGCTCGGTGCGCGGCGGGTCCGGGGGGTTGTCCCGGTCCTGACCTGCCGGGAAACCGCAACGCGGGCAGTCCCACGTCTCCGGAACCTGTGCGTCACTGGCGAAGCTCGGCTGCGTCTCGTGCCCGTTCGAGCACCAGAAGGAGATGCGGAGGCGCGGTGCCGACTCGCCCCGCTCGGCCTCCCCCATCGGCCCCGCTCCGACCCGGCTTCCCCGGATCGCGTTGCCACTTGCCACGGTCGTAACTCCCTGCGTGATGGTGCTCGAAGATGCCCCAGTCTACGTAAGGCCCAACGCGCGTCCAGTGATTGGAGTTACACGTCCAACTTCATCAGAAGCGCAAGCACGACAATGCAGGCGAACCACATCAGGCCGACAACGACCGTGATCCGGTCCAGGTTGCGCTCGGCGACCGAGGAGCCGCCGACGGACGACTGCATGCCACCGCCGAACATGTCGGAGAGGCCGCCGCCCTTCCCCTTGTGCATCAGCACGAGCAGCATCAGCAGCGCGCTGAAGACGATCAGGGCGATCGAGAACCCCATAACCACGGCTGGACCAACTTCCTCGGACTTATACGGACGGGGGTCGGGCAGGTCCTGCCCGACCCCCGCAAGGGTACGACGGATCGTCGCTACCGCCTACTCACCGATCAGGTCACTGGTCGCGGAAGCGGACGATCTTGACGAACTCCTCGGAGTCCAGCGCCGCGCCGCCCACCAGGGCGCCGTCGACATCGGGCTGCGCCATGATCGCGGCCACGTTGCCGGCCTTGACCGAGCCGCCGTACTGGATGCGGACCTTGTCGGCCAGCTCCTGCGAGTACAGCTCCGCGAGACGGCCGCGGATCGCTCCGCAGACCTCCTGCGCGTCCTCGGGGGTGGCGACCTCGCCGGTGCCGATGGCCCACACCGGCTCGTACGCGATCACGATCGACTCGGCCTGCTCGGCCGGCAGGTCCTTCAGACCGCCGTCGAGCTGGGCGAGGGTGTACGCGACCTGGTTGCCCGCCTTGCGGACGTCCAGGCCCTCGCCGACGCAGAGGATCGGGGTGATCCCGTGCTTGTACGCGGCCTTCACCTTGGCGTTGCAGACCTCGTCCGTCTCGGCGTGGTACTGCCGGCGCTCGGAGTGGCCCACGGCGACGTAGGCGCACTTCAGCTTGGACAGCATGACGCCCGAGATCTCACCGGTGTACGCACCGGAGTCGTGCGCCGAGATGTCCTGGGCGCCGTACTTGATCTTGAGCTTGTCGCCGTCGACCAGGGTCTGGACGGACCGCAGGTCCGTGAAGGGCGGCAGGACCGCGACCTCGACGGCGTCGTAGTCCTTGTCGGTCAGCGCGAAGGCGAGCTTCTGGACGTGGGCGATGGCCTCGAGGTGGTTGAGGTTCATCTTCCAGTTGCCCGCCATCAGCGGGGTGCGGGTGCTGCTCACAGGTGTTCAGTCCTCCAGTGCGGCGAGGCCGGGGAGCGTCTTGCCCTCGAGGTATTCGAGGGAGGCGCCGCCGCCGGTCGAGATGTGGCCGAAGGCATTCTCGTCGAAGCCCAGCGTGCGCACGGCGGCGGCCGAGTCGCCACCGCCGACGACGGTGAACGCGCTGCTGTCGACGAGGGCCTGCGCGACCGCGCGGGTGCCTTCGGCGTAGTCGGGGTGCTCGAAGACGCCCACCGGACCGTTCCAGAAGACGGTCTCGGCGTCGGCGATCTTCGAGGCGTACAGCTCACGGGTCTTCGGGCCGATGTCGAGGCCCTCCTTGTCGGAGGGGATCGCGTCGGCGCCGACGGTCTCGAAGTCGGCCGGGGCCTTGGTCTTCAGGTCCGGGAAGTCCGTGGAGACGAGCACGTCGACGGGGAGGACGAGCTCGACGCCGTTCTTCTCGGCGCGCTCCATGTACTCGGTCACCGTCGGGATCTGGTCCTCCTGGAGGAGGGAGATGCCGACCTCGTGGCCCTTGGCCTTGAGGAAGGTGTAGGCCATGCCGCCGCCGATGAGGAGGCGGTCGGCCTTGCCGAGCAGCTCGTCGATGACGGCCAGCTTGTCCGAGACCTTGGCGCCGCCGAGCACGACCACGTAGGGGCGCTTGACGTCGGCGGTCAGCTTCTTCAGGACGCCGACCTCGGTGGCGATGAGGTAGCCGGCGGCGTGCGGCAGCAGCGCCGGGAGGTCGAAGACCGAGGCGTGCTTGCGGTGCACGGCGCCGAAGCCGTCACCGACGTAGAGGTCGGCCAGCTCGGCGAGCTGCCGGGCGAACGCCTCACGCTCGGCGTCGTCCTTGGCCGTCTCGCCCGCGTTGAAGCGCAGGTTCTCGATCACGGCCACCTGGCCGTCGGCGAGGCCCGCGACGGTCGCCTTGGCGGACTCGCCGACCGTGTCGGTCGCGAAGGCCACGTCGGCGCCGAGGAGTTCACCGAGGCGCGCGGCGGCCGGGGCGAGGGAGAACGCCGGGTCCGGGGCACCCTTGGGACGGCCCAGGTGGGAGGCGACCACGACGCGGGCGCCGGCCTCGGCGAGCGCCTTGACCGTGGGGAGGACGGCGCGGATCCGGCCGTCGTCGGTGATGGTCGTGCCGGCCAGCGGCACGTTGAGGTCGGCGCGGACGAATACCCGCTTGCCGGCGACGCCTTCGGCGAGAAGCTCGTCGATCGTCTTCATCTTCTACTGGACTCCTTGGAACGCGGTGAAGCACACGGCACAGGGCTCGGACAGCGCATCCTTGCGCTGTCCGAGCCCTGTGCTCACATCGAGGTGCCTACGTCTGGAATATCAGAGCTGGTTTCCGACGAAGACGGTGAGGTCGACGAGACGGTTGGAGTAGCCCCACTCGTTGTCGTACCAGCCGAGGATCTTGACCGACTTGCCCTCCTGGACCATGGTCAGGGAGGAGTCGAAGGTGCAGGACGCCGGGTCGCTGACGATGTCCGAGGACACGATCGGGTCCTCGGTGTAGTACAGGATGCCCTTGAGGTCGCCGTCCTCGGAGGCCTTCTTGAACGCGGCGTTGACCTCGTCCTTAGTGACCTCGCGCTGCAGCTCCACGACCAGGTCGGTGGCCGAGCCGGTCGGGACCGGGACGCGCATGGCGATGCCGTCCAGCTTGCCCTTGAGCTGCGGCAGGACCAGGGCGGTGGCCTTGGCGGCACCGGTCGTGGTCGGGATGATGTTCTCCGCGGCGGCGCGGGCGCGGCGCAGGTCGGAGTGCGGGAAGTCCAGGATGCGCTGGTCGTTGGTGTAGGCGTGGACCGTCGTCATCAGACCCTTGACGATGCCGAAGTTCTCGTCGAGGACCTTGGCCATCGGCGCCACACAGTTGGTGGTGCAGGAGGCGTTGGAGATGACGTGGTGCGTCGCCGGGTCGTACTTCTCCTGGTTGACGCCCATGACGATGGTGATGTCCTCGTCCTTGGCCGGGGCCGAGATGAGGACCTTCTTCGCGCCACCGGCGATGTGCTTCTCGGCGTCGGCCTTCTTGGTGAAGATGCCGGTCGACTCGATGACGATGTCGACGCCCAGCTCACCCCAGGGGATGTCGGCCGGGTTGCGCTCGGAGAGCACCTTGATGGTGTGCCCGTCGACGGTGATGGTGTCCGCCGTGTGGGTGACCTCGGCCTTGAGGCGTCCCAGGATCGTGTCGTACTTGAGCAGATGCGCGGTGGTCGCGGTGTCACCCAGGTCGTTGACAGCCACGATCTCGATGTCGGCACCCTGCTCGAGCAGCGCGCGGAAGTAGTTGCGACCGATGCGGCCAAAGCCGTTGATGCCTACGCGGATCGTCACGAACCGATCTCCTCGTGAGAGTACGCCGGGTTTCGACGCCGGCGAGATTCTTTTTTAGGGATGTCCCCGACCGCTTACGACCCTACCTCTCCCATCGGCTCAGAGTGACATCGCGTGCGGTCGGAAACCCCCGGGATCGCACTGTGGCCCGTTATTACCGACGGGTTCGGGCCACAGTGCGGTTTTCGTCCCGATCACTGACTGTGATCAAAGGTGCGGGCCGCCGCTCAGCCGTGCACCGCGCCGAGCGCCTTGCGGATCAACCTGCTGCGGTCGGTCGCACTCGGCACGTGTTCGAGCCCGAAACCGAGCAGCGCGGTGTCACGGGTGGTGACGGCGGCCTGGGAGTGGAAGAGCCCCGCGGAGCGGTTCCAGTCGCTCGCGTTCCCGGGGCTGCCGGCCGGCGGACCCGGTACGGACCACGCGCCGAGCGCGGTCTCGAAGCCCTCGCTCTGACCCGGGGTGCCGCCGACGACGAGCGCGGTGTCGTCGACGAAGGCGCCCATCTCCCCGGTGCCCGGGTCGGAGATGTACGAGATCGACAGCTCGACCTGCTTGCCCGCGTAGGCGCTCAGGTCGATCGAGGCCTGCCGCCAGCCGTTGGAGGGGCCGGTGAAGGCGTTCCAGGAGCCGGTGGTGCCGGTGGTGGTGCAGCCGTCCTCGCCGACGGTCAGGTAGCGGGCGAGGAAGGGGTGGCCCTGGACGTAGTAGCCCTCGCCGCAGTCGGCCGGGGCGGCGGTGGAGGTGCCGCCGTTGGCGTCGGGCAGCGTGGTCCAGTCGTCCTGGCCGACGGTGTGCGCCTCGACGACGAGGTTGTCGTAGCCGGGTTCGGTGTCGTAGCTGACCTGGAAGCGCAGGCTCGGGCTGTCGGCCGCCGTGACGGCGGTGAGGTCGACGGTGCGGCTGAGCCGGGCCCAGGTGTCGTCGGTGTGCCGGACGGCGGCGAAGTGGACGCCCTCGTACGGCTCGAAGGGGGTGCGGACGCCCGGGTAGTCGCCGGCGGCCCGGCTGCTGCCGAACTGCGGGAACTGGCGCGGCGCCAGGGTGTCGGAGGTGACGGTGAACGCGCCCGCGTTGTCCAGCGGGTTGCCCGCCGCGCCGCCGAGTCCCGCGGTGAGACCGCCGAAGCCGCCGAGACCGGCGAAGGACGTCGGGCCGTTCAGCCCGGCCCGGTGGTAGGCGCCGAGGTAGTACTGGGCGAAGTCGTTGGAGGTGGCCCGCCCGATGTCGACGAGTCCGCCGGACTTCTCACCGGCGTTGACCAGCTTGCCGCCCTCGTTGAGGTACTCGCGCACGGCCAGCGTGACGGGGCCGGAGGGGGCCTCGGCGCCGGTGTACCAGACGACCGTACGGAAGTGACTCAGGACGCCCAGCGGGTCGGGGACGCCCTGGGTGGCGACGTCCCATACGGCGGCCCCGCGGCCGTTGTCGGCGAGCGCCTTCACATAGGCGGCGGTGTGCTGGGCGGCGGCCGTGCCGCCCTCCTCGGCGAGGACGAGGACGTCCCCGCGCGGCCGCTCCGCCACGGTGTACGTGAACGGGGTGGAGGCGGTCGTCCGGCCCTCGGCGGTGCGGGCGGTGAACCAGACCTGGACGGTGTCGCCCGGTTCGGCGTCCTCGACCTCGGCGCGGTACTGGTCGAAGTAGAGGTTGTCCTCGCCGCCGTAGGTCTCACCGCCCTGCCAGGCCTCGAGGCGTTCGCTGTGCGTACGGCCGCCGTTGATCCGGTACTTCAGTTCCTTGCCGCGCAGCGACTTGCGCGCGGTCACGGAGACCTCCTGGTCGCCGCCACGGGCGTAGGAGGTGGTGAAGGCCGCCGGGGTGAAGTCGGGGGCCTCCAGGCCGGTGACCGAGACGGGCCGGTCCGGGTGGGCGGAGGTCTCGGCGACGGCGAGCGCGAACGGCACGTTCTTGGCGAACTCGGCCTGGATCAGCTTCTCGTCGTCCGGGAAGGTGAAGACGGAGGCGCAGTCTGCGGGCTCCCAGGCGTCGTTCGGGTCGATGCGGGAGACGGTGGCGCAGGTCGACATCTCCGGGGTGAACATCTGCATGCCGTTGGCGTTGGCTGCGTGTCCGTCGGCCTCGCCGTTGGTGGTGTACAGCTCGGAGGAGACCTGCGGCCGGTAGCCGGGGACCGCGGACTTCTGCGGGGTGCCGGCGAGCGACTTGAGCGCCACGTCGTCGGGGGTGTCGGTGGCGACCTGCCAGCCGACGCCGTAGAGCAGCAGCTGGGCGGCGGAGTGGTAGTTGATGCCGTACTGGAAGCCGATGCGCTTCTGGAAGGCGTCGAGCGCCTTGGTCTCGGGCTCGGACATCGGGCCGGTGCCGCGGAAGGTCTCGTCGGCCGGGTCGGGGGACGAACCCTCGTTGTCGTAGCCCCACTTGTAGGCGAAGTTACGGTTGAGGTCGACGCCGTCGCCGGGGCCGATGCGGCCGTCCCCGTCGTTGTCGCGGAGGTTCTTGCGCCACTGGCGGTTCGCCGGGTCGGCGTGGGTGAAGTCGTAGCCGTCCGGGTTGGCGGAGAGCAGGAACCACACCTCGGTGGAGTCGACGATCTTCGTGATCCTGGCGTCGGTGCCGTAGCCGTCGAGGTAGTGGTGCATCAGCCGCCGGGTCATCTCGGGGGTGATCCACTCACGGGCGTGCTGGTTGGACATGTAGAGGGTGGCGGGCTTCGAGCCGTCCTTGGCCTTCTTGGCGCCCTTGGTGACCTTCAGTGCCAGGATGTCCTGGCCGTTCACGGACTTACCGATGGAGACGAGCTTGGTGATGTCCGGGTGGGCCCGGGCGGTGGCGAGGATCTCCTCCTTGAGCCCGCCCTTCCCGCCGTACGGGCGGAACACGCCGTCCCCCGCGGCGGCGACCCGCTTCTCCGCCTGGGCGGAGAGGGTGTGCTCGGCGACCTCGACGCCCTTGCCGCGCAGCTGCCCGGCCTGCTTCTCGGTGAGGTGGAGCTCGACGGTGGCGGAGCCCTGCTCCGGCACCTGCTCGGTCAGCTCGTGGCTGTCGGTGCCCGCTTCCAGGAGGAGCGGCACCTGTTCCTTGGTGACCTTCGCCCGCCATACGGAGAGTGCGTCGCCGCCGCCCCCGTCCTGAGGTTCCGCTCCGGCGACGGGTGCCGCCACGAGCCCCGCGATCAGCAGTGAACCCGCCGCGAGGACCGCTCTCGCTCTGCGCCTCATAAGCCCCCCTTGCTGTTGTCTGCCACGAAAGAGAACAGACGCCAGGCTGATCACCGTTCATGATCATGTCAAGGGTGCCGTGCGGGCCGAACGGGTACTGCCGGTGCCTCAGAAAGGCACCGGCAGTGGAGAGTTGAAGAGCCGAGAGGCTACGGCGGAGCTGAGGCGGGGTCAGCCCACGAGGCTGTCGTCCAGCTCCTCCGTCAGGCTCGACTCCGTCCCGGGGATGCCGAGGTCCTGCGCGCGCTTGTCGGCCATCGCGAGGAGACGGCGGATCCGGCCCGCGACCGCGTCCTTGGTCAGCGGCGGCTCGGCGAGCGCGCCCAGCTCCTCCAGGGAGGCCTGCTTGTGCTCCATGCGCAGCCGGCCCGCGGCCGCGAGGTGCTCGGGCACCTCCTCGCCGAGGATCTCCAGGGCGCGCTGCACCCGGGCGCCCGCGGCGACCGCCGCGCGCGCCGAGCGGCGCAGGTTGGCGTCGTCGAAGTTGGCCAGCCGGTTCGCCGTGGCCCGGACCTCGCGGCGCATCCGCCGCTCCTCCCAGGCCAGCACCGACTCGTGCGCCCCGAGCCGGGTCAGCAGCGCGCCGATCGCGTCGCCGTCGCGGACGACCACCCGGTCCACGCCCCGCACCTCACGGGCCTTGGCCGCGATGCTCAGCCGGCGCGCCGCGCCCACCAGGGCGAGGGCCGCCTCCGGACCGGGGCAGGTCACCTCCAGGGAGGAGGACCGCCCGGGCTCGGTCAGCGAGCCGTGCGCCAGGAACGCGCCGCGCCAGGCCGCCTCGGCGTCGCAGGTCGCCCCGGAGACGACCTGCGGGGGCAGGCCGCGGATCGGGCGGCCCCGGCCGTCGACGAGGCCGGTCTGCCGCGCCAGCTGGTCGCCGCCCGCCACCACCCGTACGACGAAGCGGGAGCCGCGCCGCAGACCGCCGGGGGCCATCACGATCAGCTCCGAGCTGTGCCCGAAGATCTCCAGGATGTCCCGCTTGAGGCGCCGGGCCGCCATCGCGGTGTCCAGCTCCGCCTCGATCACGATCCGCCCGCTCACCAGGTGCAGACCGCCCGCGAACCGCAGGATCGACGAGACCTCTGCCTTCCTGCAGCAGGTCCGGGTGACGGGAAGCCGGGAGATCTCGTCCTTCACCGCTGCCGTCATCGCCATGGGCCGATCCTTCCATGCATCCGAAAAATACGGTCGTACGCGGCGGCCAACAGCTCCGGATCATGCTTCGGGAGACCGTCGGCACGGGCCACCGGCGCCAGCTCGACCGCGGCGCCGAGCCGCTTGGCGGCATCGGCGAGGGACTCGCGGTCGGGCACGGCGGCCTCGTCGGCCAGCACCACGTCCAGGGCGAGTTTAGGGGCGTGTCGTCCCAAAACCTCCAAATGACGCTGCGGAGAGAACCCCTCGGTTTCTCCAGGCTGCGGTGCGAGGTTCAGCGAGAGGACCTTGCGGGCCTTGGTCTCGGTCAGCGCGTCGAGCAGCTCGGGCACGAGCAGGTGCGGGATCACCGAGGAGAACCAGGAGCCGGGGCCCAGCACCACCCAGTCCGCGTCCCGGACGGCCGCGACGGCCTCCGGCACGGCCGGCGGGTCGTGCGGGACGAGGTGCACCGACTGCACGTCCCCGGGCGTGAGCGCCACGGTGGCCTGACCGCGGACCGTGTCCACGTCGTCCGGGCGCGCCGGGTCGTGGCCCCTGACCAGGGCCTGGAGCTCCAGCGGCACGGCGGACATGGGCAGCACCCGGCCCTGCGCCCCGAGGAGCTTGCCGACCAGGTCGAGGGCGAGCACATGGTCGCCGAGCTGCTCCCAGAGCGCGACGATCAGCAGATTGCCGACGGCGTGCTCGTGCAGATCGCCCTTGGACTGGAAGCGGTGCTGGATGACCCGGGCCCAGGTCTGCCCCCAGTCGTCGTCCCCGCACAGCGCGGCGAGCGCCTTGCGCAGGTCACCCGGGGGCAGCACGCCCAGCTCCTCCCGGAGCCGGCCGCTGGAGCCGCCGTCGTCGGCGACGGTGACCACGGCGGTCAGGTCGCCGGTGATCCGGCGCAGCGCGGCGAGGGAGGCCGAGAGGCCCATGCCGCCGCCCAGCGCGACGACCTTGGGCTGGGCGGCGCGCCTGCGGAGCGCACGGACCGGGAGGGTGGACGTACGCCGGCGGTACGGCTTCACTCGCGCCCCATGTCCCGGTGGACGACGACGGTCTCGACCCCTTCCGCGGCGAGACGGGCGGCGAGCTTCTCGGACGTGGCGACGGAGCGGTGCTTGCCGCCCGTGCAGCCGACGGCGATGGTCACGTACCGCTTGCCCTCGCGGCGGTAGCCCGCGGCGATCAGCTGGAGCAGCTCGGTGTAGCGGTCGAGGAACTCCTTGGCGCCCGGCTGGTTGAAGACATAGGCCGAGACCTCCTCGTTGAGCCCGGTGAAGGGGCGCAGCTCGGGGACCCAGTGCGGGTTGGGCAGGAAGCGCATGTCGACGACGAGGTCGGCGTCGACGGGCAGCCCGTACTTGAACCCGAAGGACATGACGGTGGCCCGCAGCTCCGGCTCCTCCTCGCCGGCGAACTGGGCGTCCATCTTGGCGCGCAGCTCGTGGACGTTGAGGCTGGAGGTGTCGATCACCAGGTCGGCGTCGCCGCGCAGCTCGCGCAGCAGGTCTCGCTCGGCGGCGATGCCGTCGGTGATGCGGCCGTCGCCCTGGAGCGGGTGCGGCCTGCGGACCGACTCGAACCGCCTGACCAGGGCCTCGTCGGAAGACTCCAGGAAGACGATCCGCCGGGTCACCTGCTGGGCGTCGAGGGCGGCGAGGGACTCCCGCAGGGCGTCGAAGAACTGCCGGCCGCGGACGTCGACGACGACGGCGATCCGGGCCACATTGCCCTGGGAACGGGCGCCGAGCTCCACCATGGTGGGGATCAGCGCGGGCGGCAGGTTGTCGACGACGAACCAGCCGAGGTCCTCGAGGCACTTCGCCGCGGTGGACCGGCCGGCGCCGGACATGCCGGAGATGATGACCAGCTCGGGGATGGCCGCCGCGTCGGCGGTCTCGCCGGCCTCCTTCGTGCCCGTACTCACGTGTCCTGCTCCGTCTTCTCTGTGCTCTGCGAGCTCTGCTTGCTGATCGTGCGCTGCGTGCTGATCGTGCTCGGTCATGCGGTGGTGCCCCCGTCGTCTTCCATGATCTCTCCTGTGGCCGTGTTCACGGCGGGTGCGGCCGGGGCCGCCTGGGCGAGAGCCACGGCCACGGCTTCGGCCGTCTTCCTGCCCATGCCGGGCACCTCGCAGATCTGCTCGATTGTCGCCTGCCGGAGCCGCTTCACCGAGCCGAAATGCTTGATCAACGCCTGTTTGCGGGTATCGCCGAGGCCCGGCACCGCGTCCAGGGGGCTGCTCCTGACCCGCTTGTTCCGCTTCGAGCGCTGGTAGCGGATGGCGAAGTCGTGAGCCGTGTCACGTACCCGCTGGAGGAGGTAGAGGCCCTCGCTGGAGCGCGGCAGCACGACAGGGTCGTCGTCGCCGGGCAGCCAGACCTCCTCCAGGCGCTTGGCGAGGCCGCAGACGGCGATGTCGTCGATGCCCAGCTCGTCCAGGGCGCGCCGGGCCGCGGCCACCTGCGGCTGCCCGCCGTCCACGACGACGAGCTGCGGCGGGTACGCGAACCGCTTGGGGCGGCCGTCGTCGACGGGCACCTCGCCGGAGGCTCCGGAGCCGTTCACGGGACGGTCCGGGGCGTCCACGGGCCCGTCCGAGGCGTCCAGGGGACGGTCCGGGGTCTCGGCCGCGTCCACGGCGTCGCCGTCGGAGTCGACGGGGACGCCGTCGGGGCCCCACTCCCCCGTCTTCTCCTTCTCGGCGAGGTAGCGCTTGAAGCGGCGGCTGATCACCTCGTGCATCGAGCGGACGTCGTCCTGGCCCTCGAAGCCCTTGATCTGGAAGCGGCGGTACTCGCTCTTGCGCGGCAGGCCGTCCTCGAAGACGACCATGGACGCCACGACGTCCTGCCCCTGGAGGTGCGAGATGTCGAAGCACTCGATCCGCAGCGGCGCCGAGTCCAGGTCCAGGGCCTCGGCGATCTCCTCCAGGGCCCGGGAGCGGGTGGTCAGATCGCTGGCGCGCTTCGTCTTGTGCAGCACCAGCGCCTGCTGGGCGTTGCGCGCGACCGTCTCCATCAGGTCCTTCTTGTCCCCGCGCTGCGGGACGCGCAGGGAGACCTGGGAGCCCCGGCGGCCGCTCAGCCACTGGGCGACGGCCTCGGCGTCCTCGGGCACGGCCGGGACGAGGACCTCCTTGGGGACCGCGTCGCCGCTCTCCTCGCCGTAGAGCTGCTGCAGCGCGTGCTCGACCAGGCCGGCCGTGGAGACGGCCTCGACCTTGTCCGTGACCCAGCCGCGCTGGCCGCGCACCCGACCGCCCCTGACGTGGAAGATCTGGACGGCGGCCTCCAGCTCGTCCTCGGCGAGCGCGATCAGGTCGGCGTCGGTGGCGTCGGCCAGGACGACGGCGTTCTTCTCCATCGCGCGCCGCAGCGCCCCTATGTCGTCGCGGAGCCTGGCCGCCTTCTCGTACTCCATCTCCTCGGCCGCGGCCATCATCTGCTGCTCCAGGCGGCGGATGTACGTGCCGGTGCGGCCGGCCATGAAGTCGCAGAACTCATCGGCCAGTTCACGGTGCTCTTCGGGGGTGACCCGGCCGACGCAGGGGGCCGAGCACTTGCCGATGTAGCCGAGGAGGCAGGGCCGGCCGGCCGAGGCCGCGTTGCGGAAGACGCCCGCGGAACACGTGCGGACGGGGAAGACGCGGAGCATCAGGTCGACGGTCTCGCGGATGGCCCACGCGTGGGCGTACGGGCCGAAGTAGCGCACGCCCTTCTTCTTGTGGCCGCGCATGACCTGGACGCGGGGGAACTCCTCGTTCAGGGTCACCGCGAGGTAGGGGTAGCTCTTGTCGTCCCGGTACTTGACGTTGAACCGGGGGTCGAACTCCTTGATCCAGGAGTACTCCAGCTGGAGCGCCTCGACCTCGGTCGAGACCACGGTCCACTCGACGGAGGCGGCCGTCGTGACCATCGTGGCCGTGCGCGGGTGCAGGCTCGCGAGCGGCTGGAAGTAGTTCGCCAGCCGCTGACGCAGGGACTTCGCCTTCCCGACGTAGATCACCCGGCGGTGCTCGTCGCGGAATTTGTAGACCCCCGGCGAGTCGGGGATCTGCCCCGGCTTGGGGCGGTAGCTGGAGGGGTCGGCCATGCTCCCCACCCTACTGGCGGCCGCCGACACTCCGGCCGCGCGCGCTCGTTGGCCGGTCATGACGACACGACCGCCGGGACAGGCGACGGAGCAGGCGAAGGACCGGGCCGCGGCGCGGGTGACGGGGACGGCGGGACGGCTCGCGGGCCGCGTCTGTGTGATCACGGGGGCGGCCAGCGGGATCGGGCGGGCGACGGCGCTGCTCTTCGCCCGTGAGGGCGCGCACGTGGTCGCCGCCGATCTGGACGAGGAGCGGCTCGCGACGCTGGACGCGGCCGCGGTGCGGGTGGTCGGCGACGTCTCCCGGGAGGAGGACGCCCGGCGGATGATCACGGCCGCGGTGGAACGGTTCGGCCGCCTCGACGTGCTGGTGGCGAACGCCGGTCTGATCCCGCTCTCGGACGTCCTGGAGGCGACCGGGGAACAGTGGGACCGGGTCATGGCCGTGGACGGCAAGGGCACGTTCCTGACCTGCAAGTACGCGATCGAGGTGATGGCCGGGCAGGAGGGCGGCGGCGCGATCGTCTGTACGTCGTCGATCTCCGGCGTGGCCGGACAGGCCCGCCAGGCGGTCTACGGCCCCGCCAAGTTCGTGGCCTCGGGGCTGACCATGCACCTGGCGGTGGAGTGGGCGGACCGCGGGATCCGGGTCAACGCGGTGGCTCCCGGCACGATCGAGACGGAACGGGTCGCGGCGGCGTGGCAGGAGCCGGGCGGCCCGGAGTACCTGACGGAGATCCGGGACCTCCACCCGATGCGGCGCTTCGGCACTCCGGAGGAGGTGGCGGCGGCCGTCCTCTTCCTCTCCTCGGACGAGGCGTCCTTCATCACGGGCGTGGTGCTGCCGGTGGACGGCGGGTACCTGGCGCGCTGAGCGGGGGCTCGCGTCCCTGGCCCGGATTCGGCGCTCGATGGCTGGCGGGCACCCGGAGGTGGGGACTCCGGGCGCCCGCCTGCCGCATGGGTCAGGCCGTCGGCCTGCGGCGGCGCCACGCGCGCGTGGCGATGAGGGCGAGGGCCACGGCCGCCCCGGCGCCCGCCGTCCCGGACGCGACCGTGACGAGGGGCTCGTCGTGGCCGCCGGCCGGGGTGTCGTAGCCGCCGGCCGTGCCCTTGCGGGCGTAGGCGGAGCCCGGCAGCTTGTCCCCGTAGGCGCGGGCGACCCGGTCCCGGTAGGCGCTCAGGCTCGTGCCGTTCTTCCCGACCGCCCGCACCGCGTCCTCGTCCAGGGGCAGCACCTTCGCGCCCTTCTGGACGTACCACGCGTCGATCTGCGGCTCGCGGAAGACGATCCCGCCCGGCAGCGCCTCGGCGCCCTGGGCCGCGTAGCGGGTCTCGTCGTCGCCGGTGGCGATGTTCACCACCTGCCAGCCCCCGTCCGCCTGCCGCGCGGTCCACAGGGAGGCCGTCTGTCCGTCCGAGGCGACCGCCTTGCTGGCGTGGAACTCGACCCGGGCGACCGGCGCGCCCGCCTTCCCGGCCACGAAGTCCGGGGAGAGCACCCGCACCGGGACGGACGCGCCCTCGACCCGGGGCTGCGCCGCCGAGCGGGCGACGGCTCCGTCACGGGCGAAGAACCGGGACAGCGTCTCCAGGGTCTCGGGGGCGGACGCCGCCTTCTCCGGGGTCGCCGCGGGCGGCGGCGCGTCGGCGGCGGCCGGCACGGCGCCGAGGGCGAGGAGGGCGGCGGCCGCCAGGAGGCCGGCGCCGACGGCGCGTACGTGCGTGTTCCGTGCGTTCATGGCCGTCACGCCCCTATCCGGTAGAGCGAGTGCGTCCAGGAGAAGGAGCTGTTGTCCACGTACCAGGCGTGCGAGGCCCAGTTGTAGCGGTCGCTGGAGGGCCAGGGGTCGCCCCAGTAGACCCAGCTGTCCGTGTCGTCGTAGCCGTAGATCACGTGCATGTGCCCGCCGCCGCTCGACCACTGGATCCGCGTCTCGATCGGTCGGTCCGCGTTGATCTCGGTCTGCACGGTCGAGTAGCGCAGCCAGCCGGTCACGTACGAGCCGGGGTTGACGCCCGCCCAGCGCAGGCCGGTCTGCACGTTGCCGAGCGTGGCCTGATTGTTGGGGCAGTCGTAGCCCTGCTGGCGGTTGAAGGCGGCGTTGCAGAACTGGTTCTGGCTGTAGTTCCGGCCGAACCAGGTGGCGATGGTGTTGCCGGCGGCGGCCCAGCACCAGTTGGTCTTCTGCTGCGCCTGCATGGTGATGTTCAGCCGCTTGTACCCGAGGGCTGAGACGTCTTCGGTGGTCGGCGCGGCGGTCGCCGACGACATGGGGAGCAGGAAGAGGGCGGCAGCGGCGAGTGCCGCCAGGGACAGCTTTCTACTGCGCATCGCGTTCCTCCCGAGGCGGGGGGGTGGGGGTGTGGGGATTCGGAGGAGCGCGTCCGGACGCTGCTGAGGAGCATCGAACGTTGTCCGGATCCGGTCAACACGCTTCAATGCGGGGTGACGGCGGGCTGTGAACGGTGTGACCCGGGTGTGAACACGCGCCCGCGCGCCAGCTGCGGGCCCGTCCCCGGCGGCGCGAGGGCCCGCCGGCGCGGTCGTGAACGTTCACTGAGGAGTCCCGTGGGACACACCGAGGCCGATCTGGTGCAGTTGCTGCACACCGGACCGTTCCATCTGGCGCTGCGCACGGCCCTCGCGGTGCGCGGTCTGCCGCTGCAGCGGGTGCAGCACCATCTGGCCCACCGGGGCGTCAAGGTCGGGGTGACCAGCCTCAGTTACTGGCAGCAGGGCGCCCGCCGCCCGCAGCGGCCGGAGTCGATGAAGGCGGTCCGCGCCCTGGAGGAGGTCCTGCAGCTGCCGGACAACTCGCTGATCCGGCTGCTCACCGAGGACACGGCGGCGCGCGGTGACGTGGAGCGTCCCGCGGCCCGTTCGTACCGCTCCTTGGTGGAGGCCTCGGGCGCGGTGGAGGCGCTGCTCGCCGAGCTGGAGTCGCCGGTGGACGGCGGGCTGCACACGGTCGGGCACCACGAGCGGGTCAGGATCGGGGCCGGGCGGGAGCTGGTGGGGCGGGAGTCGCAGCACGTGGTGCGGGCGCACCGGGACGGCGTCGACCGCTATCTGGCCATCCACCACGGCGACCCGGGCTGCGATCCCGCGCGGGTGGAGGTCCGGGCGACGGAGAACTGCCGTACGGGGCGGGTGCGCTGGCACGCGGAGACCGGGGTGGTCGTCGCGGAGCTGCTCTTCGACGCGCGGCTGCGGGCCGGGGACACGTACCTCTTCGGCTACGGCTTCGAGGACGGGACCGGCGGGCCGAGCGGCGAGTACGTGCGCGGCTTCAGCTTCGCGGGCGGGCAGTACGTGCTGCAGGTGCGGTTCGACGAGGCGGCGCTGCCGGTACGGTGCCGCCGCTTCGCCCAGGCCTCGGCGGGGGCGCCGCGCGGTGGCCGCTCGGACCTGACGCTGAGCGGCCGGCACCGCACGGTGCACCTGATGGAGCAGGGGGTCAGGCCGGGGATCCTGGGGATCGACTGGGACTGGGCGTAACGCCGGCGGCCTGCTCGGTGCTACGCATCTGGTGCTCGGTGTCACGCCTCCCGCCTGCCGGGTGCTGCGCCCTCGGTCTACTCGGTGCTACGCACTCGGTCTGCTCGGTGCTACGCCTCCGGGCCCGCGACGAGCTTTCCGCCCTCGACGCGGACGGGGACCTCGGGCAGCGGGACGGTCGCCGGGCCCTGGAGGGCCTTGCCGGTGGTGACGTCGAAGCGGCTGCCGTGGCAGGGACAGTTGCCCTCGTTGTTCTCGATCTTGTCGAGGACGCAGCCGGCGTGGGTGCACTGGGCGCTGAAGGCCTTGTACTGGCCCTCGGCGGGGCAGCTCACCAGGACCCGCTGCTCGCGGTAGAGCCTGGCCCCGCCGACGGGCACGTCCTCGGGGGCGCCGAGGGTCACCGGCGCGGTCGGGGTCGGGACCTGGGCGTGCCCGAGCTTGGAGTCCGTGGAGCAGGCGGCGACACCGAGCCCGGCGGCACCGGCGAGCGCGGCACCCTTCAGAACGGTGCGGCGGGCGGACTGGCCGGGCATGAGCGCTCCACGGTGGATCGGGGCAAGGGGTGACCGAACCGACGATACCGGCGCCTTCCCGGAGGCCTGCGCGGGGGCTGTCGTGGCCGGTGGGGCATGGGTTACGTTCACGGCGTGATCGTCGTCGCCGGTGAGTCCTTGATCGATCTGGTCCCGGACGGGGCCGCCGCCGGGCCGCTGCCCCCGCTGGTGCCCCGGCGGGGCGGGGGGCCGTACAACACGGCCGTGGCCCTCGGTCGTCTCGGCGGCCGGGTCGCCTTCTGCTCCCGGGTCTCGACGGACGCGTTCGGCGAGGCCCTGATGGACGGGCTGCGGGACGCCGGGGTGGGGACCGGCCTGGTCCAGCGCGGTCCGGAGCCGACGACGCTGGCGGTCGCCTCGGTGGGCGCGGACGGCTCGGCGGAGTACGGCTTCTACGTCGAGGGCACAGCCGACCGGCTCTTCGCCCTCCCGGCGCGACTGCCGGACGGGGTGCGGGCGATCGCGTTCGGCACGTGCTCGCTGGCGCTGGAGCCGGGGGCGAGCGCGTACGAGGCGCTGCTGCGGCGGGAGTCGGCGCGGGGCGTGCTGACGCTCCTCGATCCCAACATCCGGCCGGGCCTGATCCCGGACGCGGCCGCCTACCGCGAGCGCTTCGCCTCCTGGCTGCCGTACGTCTCGCTCCTGAAGCTCTCGGAGGAGGACGCCGCGTGGCTGGGCGGTACCCCGGCGGAGTGGCTGGAGCAGGGCCCGTCGGCGGTCGTCGTGACGCGCGGTGGGGCGGGCCTCACGGTGCACACCCGCCCGTTCGAGGTGTCGGTACCGGCGGTGCGCGTCGAGGTCGCGGACACGATCGGCGCGGGCGACACCGTGAACGCGGCGCTCCTGCACGCCCTGCCCGACCGCCCTCTCGCGACCCTGCCCCCGGAGTCCTGGTCCACCCTCCTCACGTACGCGGCCAGAGCCGCGGCCCTCACCTGCACCCGCCCGGGCGCCGAACCCCCGTACGCGAGCGAACTGGAGTAGGCAGTCCTCGGCCGCCCCGCCCCGGTTCAGCGGCACGGCGAAGCCCGTGAGGGGCTCGGGTGCGAAACCCCGACACGGCGAAGCCCGTGTCATGGCCGGGGCTCGGGGGCTCCGCGCCCGTCGCACGGGCCGGGGTCCGGGGGCCTGCCCCCGGTTTCGGGAAGGGGCGGGGTGGGGGAAGGCCCGCCGCAGGCGCCGCCCACCCCACCCCGTCATCCCCGCCCCGTCACGCCTTGCGTGCCCGCGCCGCCGTCTTCTTGGCGGGCGCGGCCTTCTTCGCGGGCGCCGCCGCCTTCTTCGCGGCGGCCTTCTTCGCGGGCGCCTTCGACGCGCTCCGCGCCGCCGGCACGCTCGCGTCGCTGATGCGGTCCGCGCCCAGGATCTCGCGGAGGAACTTGCCGGTGTGGCTCGCCGGGACGGAGGCGACCTCCTCCGGCGTGCCCTCGGCGATCACCAGACCGCCGCCGCTGCCGCCCTCCGGGCCCATGTCGACGACCCAGTCCGCGGTCTTGATGACATCGAGGTTGTGCTCGATGACGATCACCGAGTTCCCCTTGTCGACCAGCCCCGAGAGGACCTTGATCAGCTTCGAGATGTCCTCGAAGTGCAGACCCGTGGTCGGCTCGTCCAGGACGTAGACCGTCCGACCCGTCGACCGCTTCTGCAGCTCGGACGCGAGCTTCACGCGCTGCGCCTCGCCGCCGGAGAGCGTCGGCGCGGACTGGCCGAGCCGGACGTACCCGAGGCCGACCTCGTTGAGCGTGCGCAGGTGACGCGCGATCGTCGGGACCGCCTCGAAGAAGTCCAGGGCCTCCTCGATCGGCATGTCCAGGACCTCGGCGATGGACTTGCCCTTGTAGTGGACCTCCAGGGTCTCCCGGTTGTACCGCGCGCCGTGGCAGACCTCGCAGGGGACGTAGACGTCCGGGAGGAAGTTCATCTCGATCTTGATCGTGCCGTCGCCGGAGCAGTTCTCGCAACGGCCGCCCTTGACGTTGAAGGAGAACCGGCCCGGCAGATAGCCGCGCACCTTCGCCTCCATCGTCTCGGCGAAGAGCTTGCGGACGTGGTCGAAGACTCCGGTGTACGTCGCCGGGTTCGACCGCGGGGTGCGGCCGATCGGCGACTGGTCGACGTGCACGACCTTGTCGACGAGGTCGTCGCCGTCCACGCGCGTGTGCCGCCCGGGGACCGACTTGGCGCCGTTCAGCTCGCGCGCCAGGTGGGTGTAGAGGATGTCGTTGACCAGCGTCGACTTGCCCGATCCCGAGACGCCGGTGACGGCGGTGAGGACGCCCAGCGGGAACGACACGTCGATGTCCCGGAGGTTGTTCTCCCGGGCGCCGTGCACGGTGAGCCGGCGCGAGGGGTCCACGGGGCGGCGGATGTCCGGCGTCCCGATGGCCTTGCGGCCGGACAGGTACTGCCCGGTCATCGACTGCTTGTTGGCGAGCAGTTCCTTCAAGGGGCCGGAGTGGACGACCTTGCCGCCGTGCTCGCCGGCGCCGGGGCCGATGTCCACGACCCAGTCGGCGACCTTGATGGTGTCCTCGTCGTGCTCGACCACGATGAGCGTGTTGCCCATGTCCCGCAGCCGGACCAGGGTCTCGATGAGCCGGTGGTTGTCGCGCTGGTGGAGGCCGATGGAGGGCTCGTCCAGGACGTAGAGGACGCCGACCAGGCCGGAGCCGATCTGGGTGGCGAGCCGGATGCGCTGGGCCTCGCCGCCGGAGAGCGTGCCGGCCGCGCGGTTGAGGGAGAGGTAGTCCAGGCCGACGTCGACCAGGAAGCGCAGCCGCTCGTTGACCTCCTTCAGGACCCGCTCGGCGATCTTCTTGTCGCGGGCGTTCAGCTTCAGGCGGCCGAGGAAGTCGGCGCACTCGCTGATCGACATCGCGGCGACCTCGGCGATCGACCGCTCCATGACGGTGACGGCCAGGACGATCGGCTTGAGGCGCGTGCCCTCGCAGGTGGGGCAGGGCACCTCGCGCATGTAGCCCTCGAAGCGCTCGCGGCTGGAGTCGCTCTCGGCCTCGCTGTGCCGCCGCTTGACGAAGGAGACGGCGCCTTCGAAGGCGGGGGTGGTGTACGCCCGTTCGCGTCCGTAGCGGTTGCGGTAGCGGACCTCGACCTGGGTCTTGTGGCCGTACATCAGGGCCTTCTTGGCCCGGGCCGGGAGCGCCGCGTACGGCAGGTCCGTGCGGAAGCCGAGCGCCTGGGAGAGGCCGCCGATGAGCCGGCCGAAGTACTCCTTGGTGTGGCCGTGGGACCAGGGGTGGATGGCGCCCTCGTCGAGGGAGCGGTCCTCGTCCGGGACGATCAGCTCGGGGTCGACCTCCATGCGGGTGCCGATGCCGGTGCAGTCCGGGCAGGCGCCGAAGGGCGAGTTGAAGGAGAAGGAGCGCGGCTCCAGCTCCTCGAAGGAGAGGTCGTCGTACGGGCAGTAGAGGTGCTCCGAGTACATCCGCTCGCGCTCGGGGTCGTCCTCGGCGAGGTCGACGAAGTCCAGGACGACCATGCCGCCGGAGAGCCCGAGGGCCGTCTCGACGGAGTCGGTGAGCCGGCGCTTGGCGCTGTCCTTCACGGTGAGGCGGTCGACGACCACCTCGATCGTGTGCTTCTCCTGCTTCTTCAGCGTCGGCGGCTCGGTGAGCTGGATGGTCTGCCCGTCGACCCGCGCCCGGCTGTAGCCCTTGGTCTGGAGGTCGGCGAAGAGGTCGACGAACTCGCCCTTGCGCTCGCGCACGAGCGGCGAGAGGACCTGGAAGCGGCTGCCCTCGGGCAGCTCGAGGACCTTGTCGACGATGGCCTGCGGCGACTGGCGGGAGATCGGGCGGCGGCACTCGGGACAGTGCGGCTTGCCGATGCGCGCGAAGAGCAGGCGGAGGTAGTCGTAGACCTCGGTGATCGTGCCGACCGTCGAGCGCGGGTTGCGCGAGGTCGACTTCTGGTCGATGGAGACGGCGGGCGAGAGACCCTCGATGAAGTCGACGTCCGGCTTGTCCATCTGGCCGAGGAACTGCCGGGCGTACGACGAGAGCGACTCGACGTACCGGCGCTGCCCCTCGGCGAAGATCGTGTCGAACGCGAGGGAGGACTTGCCCGACCCCGACAGCCCGGTGAAGACGATGAGGGAGTCGCGGGGGAGGTCGAGCGAGACGTTCTTGAGGTTGTGCTCGCGAGCGCCACGAACGATGAGACGGTCGGCCACGCCGGTCCGCACCTTTCTTGAGAGAGCGGAGGCACAGGAGTGCGGGTCGCAGATATGCCTGGAAGTACCTGGATGTGCGTGAGTACCCAACAACCAAGGATGCCGGATGCTTCCACCGAGCCTATAGCACGCACATTCGATTTCCGGCCGGACTCCGACCGCTTCACCCGAACGAGTGGCGGCGCTAGGGTCGGCCCCATGATCGACCACGTGCGTGACCTGGCCTCTGTACACGAAGCGACCGAACGACTCCTCGCCGCGGCCGCCTCCCTGGACAACGCGGCGCTCGCCGAGCCGTCACGGCTTCCCGGCTGGACCCGTGGCCATGTCCTGGCCCACATCGCCCGCAACGCGGACGCTCTGGTGAACGTCCTCCAGGGCCGTCCCATGTACGCGGACGCCGCCACCCGCGACGCCGACATCGAGCGGGACGCCCCGCGCCCCCCTGCCGAGCAGCTCGCCGACCTCCGGGCGACCGCCGAGCGCTTCCAGGCCGTGGGCGCGGAGCCCGCCGACTGGGAGCGGACCGTCGAGCTCCGCAACGGCGTCACCGACCGGGCCGCCCGCATCCCCTTCCGCCGCTGGGTGGAGGTGGACCTGCACCACGTCGACCTCGGCATCGGCTACGAGCTGGAGGACCTGCCGGAGGAGTTCGTCCTGCGGGAGATCGACTTCCTCGCCGACCGCTGGTCGGGCCGCCCCGACGTCCCGCCGGTGACCCTCCGCCGCGGGTACGGGGAGGACGACGGCCCCAGCTGGAGGACCGGCGGCGACAAGGGCGACCCCGTCGTCCTGGGCGGCACCCTCGCCGAGCTGCTCGGCTGGCTCTCCGGACGCGGCGACCGGGGCGCCCACCTCGCCCTCCTCGAGGGCGACCACCTCCCGGAACTCCCGCCCCTGTAGCCCCGCCGTCGGCACCCCGCCCGTCGGTGCCCGGCGATAGGCTGAGCGCATGACGTACAGCGGAGCTGTGAAGGTCGGCGGGCCCGCCGATGTGCATGAGTTGACGGACCTGATGATCTCCAAGGTCGCCGTCGGCCCGATGGACAACAACGCGTATCTGCTGCGGTGTCGGGCGACCGGCGAGCAGCTGCTGATCGACGCGGCGAACGACGCCGACACGCTCCTCACGCTGATCGGTGACGACGGCATCGCCTCCGTCGTCACCACGCACCAGCACGGCGACCACTGGCAGGCACTCGCCGAGGTGGTCGCCGCGACCGGGGCGAGGACGTACGCCGGGGCGTACGACGCGGAGGGCATCCCCGTCCCGACGGACGTCCTGGTCGAGGACGGCGACACGATCGCGGTCGGCCGGGTCACGCTGACCGCCCGCCATCTCGTCGGGCACACCCCCGGCTCGATCGCGCTCGTCTACGACGACCCGCACGGCCACCCGCACGTCTTCACCGGCGACTGCCTGTTCCCCGGCGGCGTCGGCAACACGTGGAAGGACCCGAAGGCGTTCGCGAGCCTGATCGAGGACGTGGAGTCCAAGCTCTTCGCGGTCCTGCCGGACGAGAGCTGGGTGTATCCCGGCCACGGCAAGGACACCACGCTCGGTGACGAGCGACCGAGCCTGCCCGCGTGGCACGCGCGCGGTTGGTGAAGGTCCCTGGGCGACCCTGACCGGCGGAGGCGCACGGTCGCGCACCGTGTGCTTCCGCGCGCCCCCGTAACCCCGTCGGAGGCCGGGTAGTTGGCGCGACATGCGCCAAAGTCACTCTCCGCGTCCGTCCCCGGATCCGGACTCGCTCACCGATCCGCACACCCAGGGCGCTCGGGACAACGCCTCCGACGGCCCGGACGCCCCGGGCGGGCCGGACGCCCCCGGCTCCTCGGACGGCAAGGGCTCCCCGTCCTCCCCCGCAGCGCCGTCCATGGCGCGCCTCGCCGCCGCCTCGCTCGTCGGGACGGCCATCGAGTTCTTCGACTTCTTCGTCTACGGGACCGCCGCCGCGCTCGTCCTCGGACCGCTGTTCTTCCCGACGTTCTCGCCCGTCGCCGGGACCCTGCTGGCCTTCGGCACCTTCGCCGTCGGTTTCGTGGCCCGGCCGCTCGGCTCGGTGGTCTTCGGGCACATCGGCGACCGGTACGGACGGCGCCCGGTCATGTTCGCCTCGCTGGTGCTCACGGGCTGCGCGACGGTGGCGGTCGGCCTCGTCCCCACGTACGCGGCGATCGGCATCGCCGCCCCCGTCCTGCTGCTCGTCCTGCGCTTCCTCCAGGGGCTCGGTCTCGGCGGCGAATGGGGCGGGGCCGTCCTGCTCACCGCCGAGCACGCGCCGGAGCGGCGCCGGGGGCTCTGGGCGAGCTTCCCGCAGATCGGTCCGCCGGTCGGTTTCCTGCTCGCCAACGGCGTGATGCTGCTGCTGTCGGCCACGCTCACCGACGCCCAGTTCCGGGACTGGGGCTGGCGTGTGCCGTTCTGGGCGGCCGGCGTACTCGCGGCGGCAGGGCTGCTGCTGCGCTCCTCGCTCGCCGAGACCCCGCAGTTCGAGGAGCTGAACGCGACCGGGCGGAAGGCGAACGCGCCGCTCACCGAGGTGGCGCGCGAGCACTGGCGGCTCGTCCTGCTCACGGCCGGGGCGCTCGCCGTCGGCTACGCGGTCTTCTACACGGTCTCCACCTGGGCCCTGGCCTACGGCACCGAGCGGCTGGGCGTCGGCCGTACGACCATGCTGGTCTGCATCATGGCGGCGGTGGCCATCTCGGGGATCGTGACGCCGCCGGCGGCGATGCTGGGCGACCGGTACGGCCGTCGCCCGCTCTGCCTGTTCGGCTGCGCGGCCTCAGCGGTGTGGATGTTCCCGATGATCGCGCTGCTGCACACGGGGCGGCCGCCGCTGATGTTCCTCGGGTTCACGGGCGCGCTGCTGGCCTTCATCACGATGTTCGCGGTGGTCGCGGCGTACCTCCCCGAGCTCTACCAGCCGAGGGTGCGGTGCACGGGCGCGGCCGTCGGCTACAACCTGGCGGGCGTTCTCGGCGGGGCGCTGACGCCGATCGTGGCGACGGCGCTGTCCGAGGGCGCGGGGCCGCCGTGGGGCGTGGCGGCGTATCTGACGGTAGTGGCGCTGGTGAGCCTCGGGTGCTTCACGCTCCTGCCGGAGACCGTGCCGGACCGGTCGGAGGTACTGGAGCGGGTACCCGCCTAGGGCCCTGAGGTCCCGCACGCGGCGCGGCCGGTGCGGGCGGTGGTGAGCCGCCCGCACCGGCCGCGGTGCGTTGCTACGGTGCCGTACGCCGTCAGGCGCCGACGCTGTCCTTCTCGGTCTCGCCGGCCTCCGCCGCGGGCCGCTCGCCCTTCTCGGCGGCGTCAGCGGCCTCGAGGGCCTCGCGCTCCGCCTGCTTCTTGGAGGCGATGAGGCTGGTGATCGTGGTGACGATCAGGACACCACAGATGACCGCGAGCGAGAACGGGATGGAGATCTCGGGAACGTGGACCCCGGACTCGTGCAGTGCGTGCAGCACCAGCTTCACACCGATGAAGCCGAGGATCACCGACAGGCCGTAGCTGAGGTGGACCAGCTTCTTGAGCAGTCCGCCGATCAGGAAGTACAGCTGCCGCAGACCCATCAGGGCGAAGGCGTTGGCGGTGAAGACGATGTACGGGTCCTGGGTCAGGCCGAAGATCGCCGGGATCGAGTCGAGGGCGAAGAGGATGTCGGTGGTGCCGATGGCCAGCATGACGACCATCAGCGGGGTCAGCACGCGCTTGCCGTTGACCTTGATGAAGAGCTTCGTGCCGTGGTACTTGTCCGCGACGCCGAACCGCTTCTCGACCGACTTGAGGAGACGGTTCTCCTCCCAGTCGTCCTCGTCGTCGCCCGCGCGCGCCTCCTGGATGAGCTTCCAGGCGGTGTAGATCAGGAACGCGCCGAAGATATAGAAGACCCAGGAGAAGCTGGCGATGATCGTGGCACCGGCCGCGATGAAGATCGCGCGCAGGACCAGGGCGATCAGCACACCCACGAGCAGCACCCGCTGCTGGAGGTGGGAGGGCACCGCGAACTTCGCCATGATCAGGACGAAGACGAAGAGGTTGTCGACACTCAGCGACTTCTCGGTGATGAATCCGGCGAAGAACTCGCCGGACGCCTGGCTGTCGCCGAAGAACAGCAGGCCGACTCCGAAGAGCGCGGCCAGGACGATCCAGACCACGGTCCAGATCCCGGCTTCCTTGACCGACACGTCATGGGGCTTGCGCCCGATGAAGAAGTCGATCGCGATAAGGGCGCTCAGACCGAGAATGGTCAGCACCCAGACAGTCGTCGAAACGTCCACTGCGCCTCCGGCGTCGTACGGCTACTTGATCAGCGTCGTCGCTGCCGGAGGTCTCTTCCACCCAGGCCGTACGGGGACGGGCCGGGCCGACGCCCCGGGATCGCCCCCGCTCGGGGTACGTCCGTATTGACGGGAACGCCGCGCATGGGGAGTACTCCCCTCCGCGCCAAGAACACTACCCGAAGAACCAAGAAAAGGTAAAGGCAAGGGTAAAGGCGACCCAAAGAGCCAGGTCAGGGCAGTCTCAGGTCAGGGGAATCTCGGATCAACTCCCCCACTGACGCCTCGACTCGGCCACCCGCGCGAGCACATCGGACAGCACCCGACTGCCGGACGGGGCGAGCGGCGGCTCGTACGTCCAGGCGTGGCCGACCCACGGATCGGCGAGGTGGTCGTCCGGCACGGGAGTGATGCGCAGCAGCGAGCGCCACAGCGGGTCGAGCACCGGCCCGTACGCCGAGGCGTCCGCGCGGTCGGCGACCATCATGAGGTGGACCCCGACCGCCGGCCCCTCGTCCGCGAGGTACCGCAGCCGGGTCACCGCCCGGTCGTCGAAGCCGTGCGGGAAGTCATGGACGATCAGGAGCTGCTCGGCGGTGTCCAGGCCGGGCGGCAGCGCGTCGGGCGCGCCCGCCCTCAGGGCCATCTGCACCAGGTCCACCCGCTCGGTGAGCCGGCCGAGGACGTCCTGGACACCGGCGGCGCCGGCGGCCGGCGGGCCCGCGAGCACGCCCGCCCCGACCAGCGGCGCGAGCGCGGGGGCCGCCGTGCCCGCCGGGTCGATGACATGGACCGTGAACTCGCCGGGCGGGTACACCGCGAGCAGGCGGGCCGCGTGCGCGACGGCGGTGTCCATCGCGAGGCGGCGCAGCTCGGCCTCGTCGAGCAGCCCCGCCGCCTCGGAGTGCTCACGTCCCATGTCGACCCAGAGCCCGCGCTCCAGCGGGAGCCTGACCAGCATCGGGATGCGCAGTTCGGTCCGCTCGGGCAGGTGGAGGTCGCCCAGGCGGACGGCCATCGGCGCCTCCATGGGGACGCGGTAGGCGTGCCAGACCGGGTTGTCCCAGCGGGCGTAGGCGGCCGGCAGGGCCGGTTCGACGACATCGGACTCGGCGACGAGCTGGTCCAGGTCCCGGTCGAGGGCCTCCTGCGCGCGGGCGGTCAGCTCGTCGTGCTTGGCGCGGGCCGCCGCGCGGGCGGCGTCCCCGGCACCACCGATCCGGCTCCTGGGGTCGGAGAGCACGCCGTCGAGCTCCTTGTCGAGCCGGGACTCGGCGAACTCGCAGGCGCTGCGGTACGCGGCGGTGGTGCGGGCGAGGTCCTCGAACATGCCCCACACCTGGTTGTAGAGCCGCTCGTCCATGGACCAGCCGCCGGCGTCCCCCGCGACGGGAACGGGCGGGGCCTGGCGGGGCGGCTCGGGGGCCTTCGCGCGGCGGCGCGGGTGGGCGTAGTCGATCGGGCCGCCTCCCCCGGCGGCCGGGGCGGGCGGCGGGGTCCCCGGCAGCGTGGGCGCCGTCGGGGTCGACGTCGTGGGAGCCGTCGGAGTCGATGTCGTGGGCGGCTCGGCCGCCGCTGTGACCGGCTCGGGTGCCGTCGGCGCCGCGTGGCGTACGCGCTCGGTCTCGGGGACGCGCGGCGGCGGGGCGGAGACGGAACGGGCCAGCCCCCGGGAGACGGCGTCCAGGATCGTCGTGGCGAGCTCGGCGGGCCGCTGGAGCCCCTGGTCGCCGAGCATGGCGGCGAGACCGCCCTCGTACCCCTGGCCCATGGCGCGCACCTTCCAGGCGCCCTGGCGACGGTACAGCTCCAGGGCGACGACGGCGGATTCGCGGTCGAGGCCGGTGATCGTGTACGTGGCGACCGGGGCGCCGTCGAGGCCGGTGACGGCGACGAAGGGGGCGGCGGCCGCGCCGAAGCGGGTCGGTCCGCCGACGCCGACGGGCAGCGCGAGGAGGACCGAGAGGCGGTGCACGGCGGCCGGGACGGCGTCCAGGTCGACGGCGAGCCGGTGGTCGGCGGCGGCCTGCTGGGAGACCTCGACGCCGGGCAGCGAGGGCGAGCCGGGGTGGGCGATCCACTCGACGCCCGCGACCCGGCCTTCCTCGTCGCCGAGGGTGGCCCCGGCGACGACCGGATGGCCGGCCGAGACCCGGATCTCCAGTCGGGTGTCGGGCAGCGGATGGTTCTGTCCCCGGACCAGCTCGGCCGTCATCGACTCTGTCCCCTCGGATCCGATGGTGATGCGGGACAGCTCCCGGCGGCCTGCTGCCTCCGGGAGCTGACGGTGTGTGTGGTGCTGTGTCTGTGCCGGACTTCGCCGTCGGGCGGGCCGGCGTGCCGGACTAGAGGTGCGGCAGGATCGCGGGCATGAGGTCCTGGAACGTCCGGCCGTTGGCCGGGTTGCCCAGGGCCGTCATCTGCCATCCGGAGCCCGCCCGGTGCACCTTCGCCATGATCTGCGCGGTGTACTGGCCGCCGCCGTCCAGGGTGTAGCGCGCGAGCTCCTGGCCGTTGGTCTCGTCGACGATCCGGCAGAAGGCGTTCTGCACCTCCTGGAAGGTCTGCCCGGTGAAGGAGTTCACCGTGAAGACGATCTGGTCGATGTGGACCGGGACGCGCTGGAGGTCGACCAGGATCGACTCGTCGTCGCCGCCCGAGCCCGCGCCGCCCACCAGGTTGTCGCCGGTGTGCCGGACCGAGCCGTCGTCGCTGACCAGGTGCCGGAAGAAGACCACGTCGACCGGCTGCTTGTCGGCGAAGAGCACCGCGGAGGCGTCCAGGTCGACCTCGCGCGTCCGCGAACCGAACAGGCCGCGACGGGGCGCCGCCTGCCAGCCGAGACCCATCCGTACGGACGTCAGGCTGCCGCCGCCCTGCTTCTCCAGGCTGATGGCCTGACCCTTGGTCATGTTGACCGTCACGCGCTGTCCCCTCTCTAGCGATCCCCGCCGCCGCCTCCGCTGTGCGCGCGGTTGGTCAGCACCCTACGCAGGGGCACTGACAGCGCAGCAGAGCGGGAGCGGTTTTGTGTCGGTCTTGCAACACACCGGGCACTCCGGACCACCCGCCGTGTCAGGCGAGTCCGGCCTCCTTCATCTGGCGCAACTCCTTCTTCAGTTCCCCGACCTCGTCCCGCAGCCTGGCGGCCACCTCGAACTGCAGCTCCGCCGCGGCGGCGCGCATCCGGTCGGTCATCTCCTCGATGATCGCCGCGAGTTCGGTCGCCGGACGGTCGCCGAGCTCGACCGTGGAGCCCGCCTTGCCGCCCTTGGCCCTGCTCTTGGGCGTGTGCGCCGCGAGCGAGGGGACCGGGGCCTTGGCGGCCCTTCCGTCCTTGCCCTGGCGGTAGCCGGTGCCGAGGAGCTGCTCGGTGTCGACCTCCTCGCGGGCGATGGTGGCGACGATGTCGTTGATCTTCTTGCGGAGCGGCTGCGGGTCGATGCCGTTGGCCTTGTTGTAGGCGACCTGCTTCTCACGGCGGCGGTTGGTCTCGTCGATCGCCTTCTCCATGGCGGGCGTGACGGTGTCCGCGTACATGTGGACCTGTCCTGAGACGTTGCGCGCCGCGCGGCCGATGGTCTGGATCAGCGAGGTGCCGGAGCGCAGGAAGCCCTGCTTGTCGGCGTCGAGGATGGCGACGAGGGAGACCTCGGGCAGGTCGAGTCCCTCACGGAGCAGGTTGATGCCGACCAGGACGTCGTACTCGCCGGCGCGCAGCTCGCGGAGCAGCTCGATCCGGCGCAGGGTGTCGACGTCGCTGTGCAGATAGCGGACCTGGATGCCCAGTTCCAGGAAGTAGTCGGTGAGGTCCTCGGCCATCTTCTTGGTGAGCGTGGTGACGAGGACCCGCTCGTCCTTCTCGGTGCGCAGCCGGATCTCGTGGACCAGGTCGTCGATCTGGCCCTCGGTGGGCTTGACGACGACCTCGGGGTCGACGAGGCCGGTGGGGCGGATGATCTGCTCCACGAAGCCGTCGGAGCGCGACAGCTCGTACGTGCCGGGGGTGGCCGAGAGGTAGACCGTCTGGCCGATCCGCTGCTGGAACTCCTCCCACTTCAGCGGGCGGTTGTCGAGCGCGGAGGGCAGCCGGAAGCCGTGGTCGACGAGGGTCCGCTTCCGGGAGGCGTCGCCCTCGTACATGGCGCCGATCTGCGGGACCGTGACGTGCGACTCGTCGATGACGAGGAGGAAGTCCTCGGGGAAGTAGTCGAGGAGCGTGTTCGGGGCGGAGCCGGGCTCGCGGTCGTCGAAGTGCATCGAGTAGTTCTCGATGCCGGAGCAGGAGCCGATCTGGCGCATCATCTCGATGTCGTACGTGGTGCGCATGCGCAGGCGCTGCGCCTCCAGCATCTTGCCCTGCTTCTCCAGCTCGGCGAGCCTGCTCTCCAGCTCGCGCTCGATGCCGTCGACCGCCTTCGCCATGCGCTCGGGTCCCGCCACGTAGTGGCTGGCGGGGAAGACGTACAGCTCGTGGTCGTCGCTGATGACCTCGCCGGTGAGCGGGTGGAGGGTGGAGAGCGCCTCGATCTCGTCACCGAACATCTCGATGCGGACGGCGAGCTCCTCGTAGACCGGGAAGATCTCGATGGTGTCGCCGCGGACCCGGAAGGTGCCCCGGGTGAACGCCAGGTCGTTGCGCGTGTACTGGATGTCGACGAAGCGGCGCAGCAGCTGGTCCCGGTCGATCTCCTCGCCGACCTTGAGCGGGACCATCCGGTCCACGTACTCCTGGGGGGTGCCGAGACCGTAGATGCAGGAGACGGAGGCGACCACGACGACGTCCCTGCGGGTCAGCAGCGAGTTCGTCGCGGAGTGGCGCAGCCGCTCGACCTCCTCGTTGATCGAGGAGTCCTTCTCGATGTAGGTGTCCGACTGCGGGACGTACGCCTCGGGCTGGTAGTAGTCGTAGTACGAGACGAAGTACTCGACCGCGTTGTTCGGCAGGAGCTCGCGGAACTCGTTGGCCAGCTGGGCGGCCAGCGTCTTGTTCGGTGCCATCACGAGCGTGGGGCGCTGCAGCTTCTCGATCATCCACGCGGTGGTCGCGGACTTTCCGGTGCCGGTCGCGCCGAGGAGGACGACGTCCTTCTCGCCCGCGCGGATGCGCCGGTCGAGCTCGGCGATGGCCGCGGGCTGGTCACCGCTGGGCTGGTAGGGACTGACGACCTCGAAGGGCGCCACCGTACGTTCGATCTGGGAAACGGGCCGCATGGGACCACCGTACGACCCCCCACTGACAGTCGGGCCGTCCCCGGCTCACGGGGCGCTCGGAAACCCGGCGCTCACCACTCCTGGGAGCGGTGGGCGCCCCGGCCGGCGGTGGGAGCTGCTGGTCTCGCTCGGAGTGCTGCCGCGCGGTCAGCTGGTGGAGGTCTCACGCGCCGATCTGGTGGG
>NZ_JBEZNQ010000035.1:0-121 GCF_040653315.1 Streptomyces sp. NPDC047981
CAACAGGCACCGAACGTCTACGAACAGCAGTCAGCTACTCTGACACTTGCCGCATAACGACACGAACAGGTGTCCACCTTTTGGGGACAAGGCCCGATCCAAAGTCGCCTTCAACGGACCC